>NZ_BAAHYY010000011.1:0-56455 GCF_054657315.1 Marinitoga arctica
AAATTTGACTTTTTAGACAGTCCTTATATTAATAAAAAATGAAGAAGTGCAAACTTCTTCATTTTTATATTATTATCATCAATACTCCTAATGAAATAAAAGACATAAAAAATATAGTATCTCTAAATCTCCAGTTAAATTGTTTATATCTAGTTCTCCCTTCCCAACCATTATAACATCTTGCTTCCATTGCTATACTTAATTCATCTGCTCTTCTTAAAGCTGAAACTAATAGAGGAATAATAATAGCTACTAAGCCTTTTAGTCTTCCTGAAATTTTTCTTGAATCAAAATTTGCGCCTCTACTCATTTGAGCTTTAAAAATTCTCTCTGCTTCGCTTGCCATAACTGGTATAAATCTAATAGCTATAGTCATTACCATTGATAGTTCATGAGCAAAAGATTTTTTTACTCTAAACCATATTAAAACATCTTCCATTGCATTTGCTAAAGAAGTAGGAGAAGTTGTAAGAGTTAAAACAGATGATAACATAATTGCAAAAAATAATCTAAAGGTTATTATCGCTGCGTTAGATAACCCAATATCAGTTATTTTTATAAACCACAACTGATAAATTACTTCTCCTTCATAATTAAATATTTGAACAATAAAAGCAAACAGTATTAGCATCCACATAGACTTTATTGATTTACCATACATCTTTAATCCAACTTGAGATAGCAGCATTAATATTAATGTATAAAAAGACATAACGGCCACATCATAAAAACTATTAATAGTAAACGCAAATCCAGCAAGAAAAAACAAGCCTATTAATTTAGCTCTTGGATCTAATGAATGTATTAATGATTTCCTTTCAACATATCTTCCTATTGCTATGTTTTCTGCAAACATTTCACACCACCTAATATTATTATCGATTCAATTATAATACTTTTATTATATATATATGTTAAATTTATTCTTCAAATGTGGAAACTCTATCCATATTTTTAATCAAAACAAAAAATGTGGAGCAAATTGCCCCACATCAATATTTTGAACTTTTAGTTTTCTTTAACTTTTAATTCTTCTATTTTCTTTTCAATCTCTTCTAATTCCCTATTAACCTTTTCCCATTCTTCATCAAGATTCTTATCATGTTCATAAGGTCCCATATACTTTTTAATTGATTCTTTTTCAAGTTCTAACATCTTTTTTCTTTCTAGTAATTTTTCTAATTCATTCATATTTTTCCCCCCTAAAAATTGTGAAAAAAATAATTTACAACCAACAACCTATACATAAGTTATTTTACCATTTTATTTCAAAAAAGTCAATATTTTTTAACGTTTAGCTATAGAAAACTAAAAAAATATATTATTTTTGAAGATTAGCTATTAATATTGAGTAGTTGTACTTTTTGGACATGGCATTTAAATATTAATTATATTTTTTCAAGTTATCAAATAAAATTTCTATAAATTTATCCCTATCAACATCTAACGCCCATTTTGAATTTGGTTTTTCAATATGCCAATAATCAACTACTGTTTCCCCATAGGTTAATTGGCCTTTAGTTTCCACTTGAGCGTAAAATTTTTCATATCTAAATATATCAGAATTAATTAAATAAGCTATTGTACACGGATCATGAAGCGGTGCTCCTTCGATTTTAAATACATCATAATAAGTTTGATGAAAGAATTCTAAAAGTTTTCCCATTTTAGATACTATCTCAGATTCAAATTTTTGCATTTCTCTTATTTCATTAATGTAAATCTTTGCTTTATGTGTAACATCAAGTGGAAATACCGTTAAATTAAATCCTGCATTAAAAACAATTTGAGCAGCTTCAGGATCTGCATATATATTAAATTCTGCTCTTGGTGTTACATTTCCAAACTTTATTCCGCCACCCATGATAACAAGTTCTTTTACTAATGGAATTAAATCTGGATAATTTAAAGCAAACTTAGCTATATTTGTTAATGGTCCAACTGCTACTATAGTAATCTCATTAGGATTGCTATAAATTGTTTCTGCTAAAAATTCAAGATAACTTTTATTTTCAACTTTTTTTGTTGGAGAGGGTAAATTTGCACCTTCTAATCCACTTTCCCCATGAATATCAGGAGCAACAATTTGCTCTCTTAATAATGGTTTGCTTGAACCAGCAAATACAGGAACATTTATTTTTGCCATTTCTGTCAATATTAAAGCATTTCTAACTGTATTTTTTAAATATGAATTTCCCGCAACAGCTATAACTCCTAATAACTCAATTTCTTCAGCAATTCCTGCTAATAATATCGCTACAGCATCATCATGTCCAGGATCACAATCGAGTATTACTTTCTTTTTCATTTTTTCATCTCCTTTTTAAATTTAAAATAATTCATTTTATTTTAAGTATTTCATATTCTATTTTTTTTATATATTCATAATCAAATTTATACTCAACATCTTCAAAATACTTAATAGGAATAATTCTCATAAGAGAATTTGTTAAAAAAGCATAATCAAATTTATCAATTTCATCTTTTTTTATTATACACTCTTTTACATCAAACTCATTTACTATTATTCTTCTAATAATTCCATTTAATAATCCACATTCTACTTTAGGTGTATATAATTCATTATTTTTTACAAAAAAAATATTTGATATTGCTCCTTCTGTTATTTCTTCATTTTCGTTAAGAAAAATAGCTTCGTCTTTTTTTAAATGTAGAGCCTTTTCTAACTCAATAATATTTATAGCATAATTATTTGATTTAATATAATTTAATGGATTTTTACTATATTTTTTATTTTCAGCAAAAACAACACTATATCCTCTTTTTTTTAATTCATCAGAATAAACCCTATCATTTGATGTTATAATCACATCAAATTCATCCTTTTTTTTCAATACATTTATTTTTAAAGTTCCATTTTTTATTTTATTTATCTTTAACAACTTTTGAGATGTTTCTCTTAATTTCTCTTTTGAAATATTGAAATTAATATCTAGCGTATCAACTCCATACATTAATCTTTCATAATGTAAATCAAAAAATTCAATATATTCATTAGTGACCTTTAAAGTTTCAAACACACCTAATCCAAACATTAACCCTTCATTAATTACATAAGGGATTTCTTCATTAAAATATTTACCATTAAAATAAATCATATTATACTCAACCCTTCAATTAACGCCTTTCCTTTTGCAAGAGATTCTTCGTATTCTAATTCAGGATCCGAATCCCAAACAATTCCTCCACCAAATTGTGCATATGCCTTTTTATCTTTACATAATATAGTTCTAATGGCAATATTTAAGTCCATTGAATTATCAAAACCTATATATCCTATTGATCCCGTATAAATATTTCTTTGAGTTGGCTCCAATTCATCAATAATTTCCATAGCCCTTATTTTAGGAGCTCCTGTAATTGATCCTCCAGGAAAGGTCGCCATAATTAAATCAATTGGATCTTTATCTTTTTCTAATTCCCCTATAACCGTAGATACAAGATGATATACAGTTGCATACTCTTCAAGTATAAATAACTCTGGCACCTTTACACTACCCGGAACACAAACTTTAGATAAGTCATTTCTTTCCAAATCTACAATCATTAATAGTTCAGCTTTATCTTTTGAACTATGAATTAAATCATTTTTATTTTTCTTGTTTACATTTTCATCATCCACTCGAGGTCTTGTTCCCTTTATAGGTCTTGTTTCAACAATATTATTTTTCAATTTTAAAAATCTTTCTGGAGAACAAGATACTATTTGAAATTCGCCTGTATCTATATATGCGGCAAATGGAGCTGGATTAATATACCTTAAATCATAGAATAATTCTTCAGATGTTTTTATTAAATCTACTTCAACTCTTTGAGTGAAATTTATTTGATATACATCACCTTCATATATATAATCTTTTATTTTCTTAATAGATTTCATATAATATTCTTTGCTCATATTGAACTTATTTTCTATTTTAATCTTATTTTTCTTAATATTATAATTAAATTTATTGGACTTATTTATAATACTTTTTATTCTCTCGTGTTTTTCCTTACTTTGACTGGACAAATACATTTCATTTTTTATGTGATCATAAATAATCACACTATCATAAAATCCTAAATATATATCATAAACGTTAGCGTCATCCACACTATTAATTTGAATATCTTCAATATATTTATTGCTATCATATCCTATATATCCCATAGCTCCACCTATAAATGGTAAAGAAGTATTATTTTCTATTCTATATTTATTTAATAATTTTTTCAATTCTAAAAATGGATTTTTAGAATAAATTTCTTTTTTTTCTTTATTAGACTCAATAATTACATTGTTATTTTTTACTTTGAATATAATAAATGGTTCTATACCCAAAAAAGAGTATTGCCCTAATCTCTCCTTATCTTTTTGACTATCTAAAAACACTATATTCTTTTTATTTTTTATACTAAAAAATATATCTATTAATTCTAATTTTGTTTTAATTTTTTCAATCACATTCATTTTCTATCCCTCATTTTAATTGAGTTTTCAAGAAAATTCTTTAGCATATCTAATCCATGTTCTGTTAACACTGCTTCAGGGTGAAATTGAACACTTTCTATTAGATATTTTTTATGCTTTAAAGCCATAATTTCTCCATCAATTGATTCAGCAGTTATTTCAAGTTCAGATGGTAAATTTTCCTTTGAAACTATTAATGAATGATATCTTGTAACATTTAGTGGATTTTTCAAATTCTTAAAAATTCCTTTTGAGTTATGAGTTATCGGATAAACCTTTCCATGAATAGGTTCTTTAGCTTTTGTTATTTTAGCCCCAAAGCTTTGGGCAATAATTTGATGCCCCAAACATACTCCTAAAATAGGTATATTACCTTTAAATTTATTTATTATTTCTAATGAAATTCCTGCATCATCGGGTTTTTTAGGCCCTGGTGAAATAACTATCATATCTGGTTTTAACTCATTTATTTTTTTTAATGATATTTTATCATTTCTATATACCACAACTTCTTCATTTAGCATATTTAAATAATGAACTAAATTATATGTAAAAGAATCATAATTATCTATCATTAAAATCACATTTTCACCCCAGCACATTATACCTTTATTTAAAGTGTTTCAAGTAAATTATTCTATTTTTATTATACCATATTATATATTTTCCAAAAAGAACAACCACTTTTTGGAAATACTATATTTATAAAAAGCGAGGCTTATGCCTCGCTAATTTGTATCCCATATTTCTTTGTCAATTTATATGTATAATAAGCTAAAATAACCTTTAATGAATCAAATAAAATAAATGGTAAAAATCCTATTTTTATGGCTTTTATTAAAGATAAATCTAATTTAATCATTAATCCAGAAACTCCAAAAACATATATAATCATTATTGCCAAAAATCCTTTTATTATTTCATTAAAAGGGATATATGATACTAAAGTTGCTATTAAAAAACCTATTATATATCCACCTGTTGGTCCTAATATTACCGAAACACCTCCAGCAAACCCTGCAAAAACAGGAATTCCTAATGCTCCTAATAAAATATAAATCAAAACGGGCTTCCATGATTCCTTTTTTATAAAATATATTGTTAGCATAACACCAAAAACCTGCAATGTAAATGGAACACCAAATGGTGTCGGTATTTTAATCCATGAAGTAACTATTAAAAAAGCAGTAAATAACCCTAATAAAGAAATTTTATTTTTCATAATACCTCCTATATTTCTCTATTTTTTTTATTTTTTGATTTATTCCATGCATAAAATGCCAATGCTCCAACAGTTATTATAAAAGGCATAGATTGCGTAACTTCGTATGGAATATTGAGAAATTGCAATGAGAATGAAAGCGCCTCTGAAAATCCAAACAGCAATGATCCAAGTGCAACACCATATGCTGAAGTTCCTCCTAAAGCCTGTGCTGCTAAAGCTATAAATCCTCTACCAGATGTCATATCTCTTGCAAACCAAGATACATATCCCATTGATAAAAATACTCCACCTAAACTTGCTAACATTCCACTAATTATTAATGCTGTATATTGTGTTCTAAATACAGAAATACCTACTGATCGAGCAGCATCTGGTGATTCACCCACTGATCTTATTCTTAATCCTAAAGGCGTCCTATACAACATATATTGAATTAAAAATACTAATAGTATTGCGACATAAGTTAATATATGATGCCCACTTAAAATATCTCCTAAAACTGGAATATTTTTAATAATAGGTATATCTATGTTTGGCAAAACTTGGGATTTTAACGATGCCGAAGAACCTTTATCACCTGTTAATAAGTACAATGCATATATAGTACCACCACTTGCAAAAATATTTAAAGCAATAGCTGCCATGATTATATCTGTTTTTAATTTTAATGAAAAATATGCCAAAATTGATGACATTATAATACCCGTTATCAATGCTCCAATAACAGAAAGCCATAAGCTTTGTGTAAAACCACTTATTATTACTCCTATAAAAGCTGAAAATAGCATTGTCCCTTCTAAGGCAATATTTGGTGTTCCTGCTAATTCAGCAACCAATGCACCTAAAGCCGCTAATAAAATCGGGGTTGTAACCCTAATACCAGCAGCTACAAAATCCCATGATAATATTGAATTTAATACTGCATTATCCATTTAACTCACCACCAATAGCTTCTTCATTTTCTTTTGCTTCTTTTTCAATAGCTTTTTGTTTCATCTGTGACAAAAATGCTTCTGCAGTTACTAATAATATAATGGTTGCTTGTAAAATAGAAACCATTTCTGGTGGAATATTAGTATATCTTCCCATTGTTTTTGCACCAACTCTAATATAAGATAAAAACAAGGCTGCAATAGGTACATAAATTGGATTATTCCTTGCTAATGTAGCTATGATTATTCCATCCCAACCATATCCTGGTGAATATAACCATACAAATCTTCCATAATAGCCTAAAAGTTCTATTATACCAGCCGTACCAGCAATTGCCCCACTTAATAAATGTACCTGAAAAAATGTTTTTTGTGTATTAATACCAGAATAATATGCAAAATTTTTATTATTCCCTATTAATCTTACCTTATAACCCCATGTTGTTTTCTTCATCACAAACCATAATATAACACTCATTGCAAGAGCTATTAAAATACCACTATGCCATCGATATCTTGTATTTAATAAAAATAACGATGCAGAGTCAGTAAATTTTAAAGATACTAATTGTCCTGCATTTGGGTCTCTTAAAAATGTTTTGATGATAAATAAACCCATATATAATGCTACATAATTAAGCATTAATGATGTTACAACCTCTGATGCATTCCATTTTGACTTCAAATATCCAGGTATAGCCGACCATCCAGCCCCAACTAAAGAAGCTATCATTATTACAACTATTGGAGTTATTATTGGAATAGAAGGAAAATATATAGCTGCTCCTGTAGCAATTGCCGCTCCTAAAAACAATTGACCTTCTGCACCTATATTAAAATGTTTTGCTGTAAATATTAATGACACCGCAAGACCTGTAATGATAATAGGAACACTTTCATTTATCCATTGAATAAATCCTCTTAAATTAAAAACCCATTCTCCTCTTCTTTGTTTTAAAATTGGTGATATTAAAAACGTTTTAAAAGAATCATTGGCATCTTTTATAGCTATTTTTAGTTTTTCTAAAAATACCATATCACCTTTTGGAAAAACTGTAAGTAATATTAACAAATATCCTAATATCAAAGCAATTCCTATTGCTATAGCTGTTCTATATATTTCATATCTTTTTGTTGATTTCATATTAAATCACCCATTTCTTCTTTAGACATTTTTTTTATTCCTAACATATATTCACCTAAAATATTTTCATCTAATTGTGAAACATCCTTAAAATGAGCTACAAACTCTCCATGATATATTACCAAAATTCTATCAGAAACTTCTAATAATTCCGTTAAATCCGAAGATACAAGTAATACTGCTACATTATTATCTCTTTCTTTAACAAGGCGCCTTCTAATAAAGTCTGCTGCTGCAATGTCTATACCTCTTGTTGGCTGATCGGCAACAATAATCTTGGAGTTAGAAGTAAATTCTCTCGCAACAACAACTTTTTGTATATTACCCCCAGAAAGCATTTTTACCGCTGTTTTAGGACTATCTGTTCTTATATCAAATTCTTCAATCATTTTCTTTGCATTATCTGTAATTACTTTATAATTTAAAACCCCTCGTTTTGAAAATGGTTCTTTTTCAAATCTATCACTAATCAAATTTTCTTCAATACTATCTTCCTTTGAAACACCATATAACATTCTATCGGCAGGTATAAAACTCATCCCTATTTTTCTAAACTCATGAGGATTATCAGCATTCATCATATTTTTTCCAAAAATAAAAATTTCTCCTTTTTCTGGCTTATCCATACCTGTAATAATATCAACTAATTCTGTTTGTCCATTTCCTTCAACTCCAGCTATTCCTAAAATTTCTCCCTGCCTTAATTTTAAGTTCAACCCTTTTAACATCTTTACTCCATCGAAACGTGTAAACTCTAAATTTTTTGCTTCAAGAACTATTTCACCTGGTTTTGCTGGTTCTTTTTCTATTTCTATATCCACATCTCTACCAACCATCATTCTTGACATATCTTTTTCTGTTATATCTTTTACTTCCGCTTCGCCAATAGTTTTTCCTCTTCTTAAAACCGTTATTCTGTCGGCTATTTCTTTAACCTCATTTAGTTTATGAGTTATAAATATAACAGTTTTTCCAGCTGATGTTAAATTTTTTAAAGCTTTAAAAAGTTCAACTGTTTCTTGAGGAGTCAACACTGCAGTTGGTTCATCAAGTATAATTAAATCAGCACCTCTAACTAGAGTTTTTATTATTTCAACTCGTTGTTTCATACCTACACTAATATCCTTTACCTTTTCATTTAAAGGTACAGGTAGTCCATATTTGTTCATTTCCTTTTCTACAAAATCAATAGATTTTTTTAAATCTATCGATAATCCTTTTCTTGGTTCCATTCCAAGAACAACATTTTCTACTACCGTTAAAGAAGGTACAAGCATAAAATGCTGATGTACCATACCAATTCCAAGTTCAATAGCTTTATATGGTGAATTAATATTTACTTTTTCACCATTATAAAAAATATCTCCTTCTGTTGGTTTTTCAAATCCAAATAATATTTTCATCAAAGTACTTTTCCCTGCTCCATTTTCACCAAGAAGCGCATGTATTTCGCCTTTTTTTACTCTTAAATTTACACCTTTATTTGCTGTAACACCGTTAGGATAAACTTTCCATATATTTCTCATCTCAAGTACAAATTCACTCACACTTCTCACCTTCTCATATTATATTTAAAAGGATAGGGGCTCTTTAGCCCCTACATAATTTTGATCAATTATTTTTATTATATTTTTCTTTTGTTATTATGGTCTTACAGAATCTCTAATTTTATTTAACTCTTCATTACTCATTCCATATGCAGTTGAAACTTCTATTTCTCCTCTTATAATTGATAACTCGAGATCCTTCAATTTTACCAATGTCCATGGATCTGATTCCATTACTTCTCTAAAATACTTATTATCTGCAAGGCCTACACCTTTATCTTTCAAACCAAGAGCTTCTGCTTTACCTAAAGGCATTTTCCCTTCTTGATATAATTTTATAGCTCTAAATAATGAATAATCAACATTTTTCATCATAGATGTTAATGTATGTTTTACAATATCCATATCTTTTTCTTCATATAACAATTGCATATCAGAGTCAACACCTATAGCCCATCTATTCATCTCTTTAGCTGCTGCTAAAACTCCATTTCCTGTTTCACCTGCAACTGCAAACACAACATCTGCACCTTGTCTATACATAGATAAAGTAAATTCCTTACCTTTTGCAGGATCATTCCATGCACCTACATATGAAACTAAAACTTTTATATCAGGATCAACATATTTTGCACCTTCAATATATCCAACTAAAAAGTCATTGATTACAGGAATATCCATTCCGCCTAAAAATCCAATAATATGTTTTTCTGGAACAGAATACTTGAATTTCTTAGAATTAGATACCATTGCTGCTAATGCTCCAGCTAAAAATGACCCTTCATTTTGTTTATATGTTATTGAATATACATTATCTAAATTACCTTTTGAATAATCTACAGCATCATCAAAAATAACATATTTTTGATCAGGATAAAGTGGTGCAATTCTTTCAACTAATTCAACCATTTGCCATGTACCAACAATGATTATATCATATTCACCTAAATCAGATATATCTTCTAATGTTGGTTCCCATTCTGCAGGATTATATCCCATTTCTATAATTTTTGTTTCAGCGCCTAGTTGTTCTTCTGCCCATTTCATACCCCTTGCTGCTGAATCAAAGAACGATTTATCTCCTAAGGTTCCGTTTATTAACAATGCAACCTTAACCTTACCAAATAACGTTAATGACAACAATGCAATTAATAAGACTACTAAAATCTTTTTCATATAAAACCCTCCCTTTTTATATCTATAATAGTTACAAATTTAATTTTATTATACTACAAAAATCTAAATTTTAAAAATTAAGAATAGGCATTAATTAACGAATAAATCAACATATTCTTGTCTATTGACATTTACTAGACCGTTATTGGTAATTTTTAAAGTTGGTATAACTGCTAATTGCATAAATGATAGAGTCATAAACGTAGCGTCAATACCACCTAACTCTTTCATTTTTAACTCTAAAAATTCTAAATTTTCAACAACTTTTTCTAGTTCTGAATCTGTCATTAATCCTGCAATAGGTAATGCTAATCTTGCAAGTATATTCCCATTTTTTACTACAACCATACCACCATTCATTTTTTCAATTTCTTTTGCTGCTAAATATATATCTTCATCATTAACACCAATAACTCCTATATTATGAGAATCATGTCCTACACTTGTACCAACAGCACCCTCTTTTAACCCAAATCCATTTACAAATCCCATTGAATAATTTGTGCCTGTATGCCTTTCAAAAACTGCTATTTTTATAATATCTCTTTCAACGTCAGAAACAACATAGCCATCTTTCACTTTTGGATCAACAATTATTTCATCTGTTAATAATGACCCTTCATATATTTTAATAACCCTTATTTTACCACCTTTATTCTTAATTTTTAAATCTTCTGATGTAAACTCTGGTAATACAACTTTACCAAATTTCTTAGGAATATCGTTATAAACTCCTTTCATTTCATCTACAAACTTGCCATCTTTCACTACCAATTTTGAATCTTTAAATACCATTTTTATATTTAGTTTTTCCAAATCATCTACAACTATCATATCTGCCTTATATCCAGGTGCAACTGCACCCATGCTTCTTAAATTATAATATCTTGCTGTATTTATAGTTGCCATTCTAATTGCAATTATCGGGTCTACTCCTTTTCTAATACTTCTTCTAACAAGATAATCTATATCTCCATCTTTTAATATGTCTAAAGGTTCCCTATCATCAGTACAAAAAGAAAAGCTATGATGATTCATTACATTAACCGCTTCAATTAATGCTTCAAGATTTTTTGCTGCTGTACCTTCTCTTATAAATACTTGCATTCCCTTGCTAATTTTTTCCAATGCTTCTTCTTTTGTTGTACATTCATGATCAGATCTAATAAACGCATCAATATATGCATTTAATTCTTTACCTGTAACTCCTGGAGCATGTCCGTCTATCTTTTTATACATATGCCTTAAAATTTCTATTTTAGTTAATAATTCAGAATCTCGATTAATAACACCTGGAAAGTTCATTACCTCACCTAATGCTATAATTCTATTTGGATATGAATCAACAAAACCAACCATATCTTCAGGTCCAAGTCTTGCACCAGATGTTTCCATATTAGTAGCGGGAACTGCCGAAGGAATTGCTATATAAACATTTAAAGGAATACCTTCTGTTGATTTTATCATATATTCTAAACCATCTAAACCTAAAACATTAGAAATTTCATGTGGATCTGCTATTACTGTTGTAGTTCCTCTTAATAAAACAGCTTTTGCAAATTGCCTTGGCGATAACATGGAACTCTCTATATGTAAATGGGCATTAATAAACCCAGGCAGTAAATACATACCTTCTAAATCTATTACTTCTTTACCCTCTTGATAATCACCTATACCTGCTATTCTTTTTCTAAAAAGTGCTACATTTGTTTTTTCAATTTCCCCAGTAAAAACATTTACCAATCTTGCATTTTTCAATAAAACATCTGGCTTTTCATTTCCAAGTGCTACAGGTATAATATCCTTTATTTTCATTCTATCCCTCCCATATCAATAACTATCCTTTAAAACACCATTCATTAAAGGTTTTTTAATCATTATAAATATAATTCCTAAAAATAAAACATTTAATATAGATGATGCAGAAAAAAGATCCCATTTTGGATAAGATGTTCCTGGCTCTCCTATAAGAGAATATAGCTTTACAGATATTGGATATAGAGAATCTTTGTTTAAAAGCATTAAGGATGGCACAAAACCATTCCAGCCCTTCATAAATCCAATTAAAGAAGATACAATAATTGCAGGAATGCTTAAAGGAAAGATAACATATAAATATGATTTTATTTTTGTTGTATCCATTATTGCCGTTTCTTCTATTTCCTTTGGGATTTTATCGAGATAACCTTTTATTAAAAAGGTTGCCATTGGTAATGTATGAGTTGTATATACTAAAGATACTCCAAATAACGAATTCAATAAATTCAATTTTTTAAATACCATAAATAATGCTATGATTGAATGAATTCCGCCTAAAAAATCTAAAAATATAAGAATTGGTAATATCCATCCTAGATTTTTCTTAGATATATACATAGCTAAAGGATAGGATATAATAGGAACCATAAATGCTGTTAATAAGGAAATAATAATAGTATTCATTAAATTTTTTTCTATATGTAGCTCTGAAAAAATTCTAATATAATTTTCAAAAGTAAAATTTTTTGGAAATATTGTCATTATTATATCATTCGTTCCAGATAATGAAATATTGATAATATTATATAAAGGCATTAATATTATTAATGCTAAGAAAATATATATGAGATATTTGAAATATTTTAATTTCACTGACCAATTTATTTGCGGAATTACAGGTGTTTTTTCTTTGAAAATTAACCATATTAAAGAAATTATAGGAATAAAATCAAATCCATTCCAAAATCCTTTGAGTTTAATATTTATAATCATCATTATAATATCTAAAATAGTTATTATTCCAAATAAATTCCTATTTTTTAATAAAAATAAATAAAGTAACATAGAAATTAATAATAAAATCCCTGGATTAAATGTATAGGATAATAATTTTATTGTTATTGCAAAAACAATATATTTTTTTAATGACAATGTCCTTCTTGTGAGAAAAATAAAGGCTATAAGCATTACAAAAACTGCAGAAACTACACTATATGCAGAAATAATGCCAAAATCATATTGATTATTAGATATAAAATAATTAAATATTCCCATTGTCGTTGTAATCCCAACTATACTGTGACTGGTAAATCCTTCAAATAAAGGTGGCCCTCCTGCTGTTAAAAGAAAAGGTACTGTAAAATCCTTAAAATGATTGGCAAATATAAGTAAGAACCATGTTATTATAGTTGGTTTTATATAAGGAATATTAATATTTACAAGTATATTTAATGAATTAGCTCCATCGATTTTTGCAGCAAGAGATAGTTCCCTAGGTATTTCTTGAAAAGCTGATATTAAAACCATTACCACTATAGGTAACTCAAGCCATATACTAACAAAAACTCCCCATCCAAAACCAGAAAAAATATTTGTAAATATATCCGTATTTAAGTGTAATATATTTTTTATTATTGAATCTGTTCCATATCCATAAATCAAAGAGCGCCATATTAAAACACCCATATATGAAGGTATAATCCATGGAATCATTATCAAAAAATACATAATTTTTTTATTTTTTGTTTTTTCCTCTATTAAATATGCAATAGTTATTCCAAATATCATAACAAGAAAAGATATTAAAGAGGCCCATATAAAACTTATTTTCACAGCTATGGACATTCCAGAATCACTCAATACTCTAACATAATTTCGAATACCCACAAACGAACCGTTTTCTCCAAAAGGAGAAATATACATGGATGTTTCTATCATAGATAACATCGGTATAATTAAAACAAATAATATTAATATTAATGCTGGTAATACAAGAACAAATTTATTATTTTTCATCCATAAACCTCTGGGTTTTTTCTAATATTTCATCGCTAAAACTATCTTTGTTTTTTAAGGTCAATGTCAACATTGTTCTAATTCCTTGCCAATATTTAGATTTAAAATATGATGAGGTTGGCATTGTCTTTCCCCTTTTTGCTGATTCATAGGCTACCTTGAAATACTCATCTTTATCCTTTAATACAGTAAATGCATTTTCGTTAACAGGAAATTTATATAAATCCTTACAAAAATCAATTTGAGATTCTTTTGAAAGAATAAATTTAATCAATTTTTCAACATCTTTTGTCTTTTTACCTTTAACTATACTAAAACCTTTATAATCTAATATTGGAGTCATATAATTTCCCGCTTCTTTTATATATGGCAAAGGTAAAATTTTAAAGTTAATACCCGATTTTATAAAATCTGGTATCATAAATGTTCCAAAAAACATTGACGCTATTTTCCCACTTTTAAAACCTGATATTAATCCCTGTCTTTCTATCCATTGAACATAAGGACCACTTATTGATGTATATATATAACTTACAGCATTAAATGTTTCATCATCATTTACTATTATTCTTCCATTTTCTATTAAATTTTCTTTTCCAAATGCCCATTGAAACGGAGGAAACCAATATGGAGAATTTGCACCCCACGCTAATCCTATTACTTTACCATTTGTACGTTCATTAACAATATATGCTCCAAATAATAAATCTTCAAATGATTTAATTTCTTCTAATGGATATTTAACTTCATTAAACAATTTATAATTATAATATAAAACCTGTGTATCAAAGTAAAAAGGAATTCCATAATATTTACCATTTTCCACTTTAAAAGCAGAAAAAGCATTTGGAATAAGATCTTTTTCAATTTGAAGCTTTATATTATCAACATCCTCTATTAATCCTGCATCATTTAATTTTCCAATTTCATCATTTTTAATTAGAATAATATCTGGAACATCTCCATTGCCTTTAAACGCAGTAAAAAGCTTATCTGATATTTTCTTTTGTTCAACGACATTAACATTAATATCTGGATTTTCTTTTTCAAATTCCTTAACAATATTCTTTAACTGTTCAACCCCCTCATATTCAAACCATAGAGTTATCGTTGTTGAAAATGCTATGGAAGTTATTAGTGTAAAAAATATAAAAATAATATATTTGTTCATAAATCTCCTCCTTTTTGTGATATAATCTTAACATATATTATACATCATAAGAGGTGATTAAAAAAATGAAAATATTAGGCGTTATACTCGCTGCTGGGCTTTCAAATAGATTTAAAAGCAATAAACTAATATTTAATTATAACCACAAACCCATATTACAATGGACAATAGATTTATTAAATAACTTTGATTTTGATAAAATCATTGTTGTTAACGATAGTTGGGAACAAATTAAGAAACATTTTTTCTATAATAATTATAAAATAATAAAAAATCCAGATTACAAATCCGGAATTTCTTCTTCTGTTAAGGTTGCTATTAATTATGCTTTAAATCATAATTATGATACTGTTTTAATATTTTTAGGCGATATGCCTTTGATACCTCAAAAAATAATAAACGATATACTTAACATTCAATCAAAGAAATTCATTGTTGCTCCATATTATAATGGTAAAAAAGGATTTCCAACTTTAATTAAAAGACAATTATTCAATGACATACTTAATTTAGAAGGTGATGCTGGAATAAAACAAATTATAAAAAAACATCCCGAATATGTTGAAAAAGTTGAAACTAATTTTCCAGAAGTAACTGTGGATTTTGATTATAAAAGTCAATTAAGGGGTGATTAAGGGGTGATTAATATGGATGAAAATATTAAAAATCAGTTATTAGTGTTCCAAAAAAATGAAATCACAGAATATTATGTTTATTCAAAACTCGCAAAAAGAATAAAGGGGAAAAATTCAAAAGTCTTAGATGAAATAGGAAAAGATGAATATAAACATTATAATTTAATGAAAAAACATACTAAAATTGATACTGAACCAAATAAATTTTTTATATTCTGGTATATATTATTATCATATATATTCGGCCTAACTTTTGCTTTAAATGCTATGGAAAAAGGTGAAGAAAAAGCACAAATTAATTATGAAGAGGTTAAAAAATATGTTCCTGAATTCGAAGAAATAATAAAAGATGAAAATGAACATGAAAAAAAATTATTGGGATTAATAGATGAAGAAAAAATAAATTATGTAAGCTCTATGGTTTTAGGTTTAAACGATGCTTTAGTTGAATTAACAGGTACTTTAGCCGGATTAACTTTTGCATTTCAAAATTCGAGATTAGTTGCACTATCTGGCTTAATTACGGGAATTGCAGCTTCATTTTCTATGTCAGCCTCAGAATATCTATCTCAAAAAGCTGATAAAAACTCTAAAAACCCGCTTAAAGCTTCTATTTATACTGGAATTGCATATATAATTACTGTTATATTACTTGTAGCACCTTATTTTATTTTTTCAAATCCAATTATTTCTCTAATTTTCACAATTATAAATGCTATTATTGTTATAGTATTTTTTTCCTTTTTTGTTTCTGTTGTACAAGAAAAAACCTTTAAACATTACTTTTTTGAAATGTTAATCATAAGTTTTAGTGTTATGATTATATCATTTGGAATAGGGCTAATTGCACGATATTTCTTCAATATAGATATATAAAAATTCCAAATTCATATAATAAAAACTCCAGGAAAATTCTGGAGTTTTTATTATATACATATTCATCTTAACACTTTGCCTTTGATGGACTTTCAAAATTTATTTTATTTCCTCAATATATTTAGCTTTCTTACCAACAAAAACAATTATAAACTTTTTCATTGATTCATTTTTTGAATTTAATTCATATGATTTCTTGTATTTTTCTATTTGCTCTTTAGCTTCTTTTATTTTTCTTTTTAATTTTTCTTCTGTATATTCTTTTTGCTTTATATATTTTACTTCTATTATTGCTTCATATGGCACTTCTTCATATCTTTTAAACATTGCTATGTCTATATATCCGTTTTCTACTGGATATTCCATTTTTACCATTGCATATGGTGTTAATATTAAATAACTGTACATTATTGCTTTTATGTATTTTTCGTCTAATCCCATGAATATTCTATTATCCATTTTACTCAATAGATTTTCTATTTCTTTTGCAAAGGTATTTATTTCTCCATCTGATAGTATCTTTCTTACTGCTATTTCTATTGGTTCTGGGTCTATATATTCTGTTAATTTTTCTTCTATGTATTCTGTGAAGTATTCTGAGAATATTTTTTTCATTGAGTAATTTGGTATTTTTAGATATGTTATTATTCCTTCTTTTTCAAATGTCATGAATCCTAGATAAAATAATAATGATTTTATATCTTTTATTTCTATCTTCTTTCCTGGGTTGAACATTGTTGTTAGCTCTGTTAATTCTGTTTTCCCTGTTAATAATATTTCGTTTAATAGTTGCCCTATTATCCTTTTTGATGTTGCTTTTTCTCTTTCAATTTTTGTTTCTGCTTCCTTTTCTATTTTTATACCAAGTAATTCACCAAGACTGAATAAATTCTGTACTTTTTTGTAATCACTCATTATATTGTCATCTATTATTTTTTCCGGTGGTTTTTTTGTTCTTCCATATTGTATTATGAAATAAAATACCATATCAGGATTATATACTGTTGTTTTTATATCTTTATTAAATCTATAACCATTATAATTTTCTTGCATTTCTTTTAATAGTTTTTCTGAGTATATATCATAGTATTCCAACAATTCTTTTACTTCTTCTTCTTTGAATCCTAGCATTTCATTGAATTCAGGAGACACTGTTATGTTCATTGTTATATTAAAGCCACTAGTTAATGAGTCCAGCATTATTGGACTTACCCCTGTCATGAATAATCTTTCTATTATTGTTTTTGTCCCTTTTTTTATTTCTTCATAGAATTTCCTTACAAATCCATGTTTTGTTACACTATCTTTGAATAATTCAAGATTAAAACTTAATAATTCATTTGCAAAATGATCATATTCATCTATTAATAGGTATATTGGTTTGTCTAATATATCTGCGGCTTCGGAAATAAATGTATTTATTATATCTGCTGGTTCGCTAAACTCTTCTTTTATAGTTATGTTTTTTTTATATCTAGTATTAAATCCTTTTAATGCACTTATTATTTTATTTTTAAAACTATTTATTAATTTCTCTTTATTTTCTGTTTGTATTCCAGAAAAGTCCATATACAAAATATAATAACTGTTCTTTAATGGTGTTGGATTCTTTCCTATATATAAGTTTTTAAACAACTCTTCAAATTTGTCTGTATAATTAATATCATAATATTTGGAGAGTGTATCTAAAAATAATGTTTTTCCAAATTTTCTTGGTCTTAAAAACACTATATTAGTTTCATTTAATAATTCTAATTTTTCTATATATTGTGTCCTATCTATATAATAATAATTTTGCATTATTATCCATTCAAAATTTTGTTTTCCATATGGTATTTTTTTCTTCATAACTCACCCCCCACATTACACATACACTTACATCATATATTATACGTTCTTCTATTTTATACAATTGAATTATATCACATTTCAATTATTTCTATATCCTTTTTGTTCCTGAATAACCCATTTCTTAGTAAAACGAAAGGCGCTGATTATAACCCAGCTTTTACTATTTTATATAAATTTTAAATATATAAAAAAAGCGGGGACAATCCCCGCTTTTTTTATATCAACCTATTAATTCTATTAATCCTAAAGATCCATCTTTTCTCTTATAAACTACATTTACTTCTTCTGAGTCGGAATTTCTAAATACGAAGAACTCATGTCCTAATAATTCTAATTGCATAACTGCTTCTTCAAGAGAATACATGTTTAAATCAAATCTCTTTCTTTTATCAATCTTACTTAAAATATCTTCTTCCTCATATGCTTCTGTATTAATTTCTTTTAATGGATTTAAAGACTCATGATCTTGTAATTTACCTTTAAATTTCTTTAGTTTTCTTTCAAATACATCAGATACTCTGTCTATAACCTCATAAAGATCCGTTCCTCTTTCTTCTACTTTTAAAACACTTCCTTTAAACTTCAAATGAGAAGTTACCTCTACCTTATAAATTTCTCTTTCTTTTGTAATTCTAACATCTGTACTCATTAATAAATCATCATGCTTTTTAAAAATCCTATCAATTTTTTCCATTCTTTTTTCTAAATAATCTTCTAATGCCTTTGTTAATTCGATGTTTTTTGTGTATAATTTGTAATCCATATAAACACCTCCTTTGGAAGATCCCTATATTATAATAATATCACTTTTTATTAAAAAAGTCAATTTTCCTTAATATAATCATAAAAATTCTTTTTTGTGAATTTTTTTAATACATAAATATTGATTAATTTTTATCAGAATAGTATAATATAATTAAGAAAAAACACGGAGGCGTATTATGGATCAAAATAATATTTTTTATCTTCCTGAAATTATTAAATTATTAGAAGATATATCATCAAAGGATTCTGATATTTTTTTTAAAGAAATATTAGAATTAGCTATAAAAATAATACCAGAAGCTGATTATGGGTCACTTATTATGTTTTATCCACAAAAAAATATAATGTTATATCTAAGCGTAATTGGACACAATGAAAACATATTACTAAATCAATCATTTTATTATGAAAATATGAATTTTAAAGATGAAGTTACTTTAATTAATGATAATATAGTAGAACATAATAAAAATTATATATCTAAATCATATAAAATAATTAAGAAAGCGTCTTTACCAATAAAACAAACATTGTTATACCAATCTCAAATAAGTAAAACTTCATGGATTCAATTTAGTTTAGATATATCAGAAAATAATAATAATAATAATAATTTTTTTTCTGATAATTCTAAAGAAATATTAAAACTATTTGGGAATATTGCAAAAATTTTTATAATTAATAAATTGAAAGATGAAAAAATGAAGAGTATTATCTCCGAATTAAAAATGAAAAATTATGAATATGAATTATTAAATGAAAACAATATCAATACCATTATAGATTTTTTGAATTATAAAGCCTTTGAAAGAGCAGATAATTTCATTAAAATCCTAAAAATATTCATTAATAATATTCCGTTTACTGATAAAGCTATATTGGGAACAAAGGAAAATAATAGAATAATTATAATAGACAATATTGGATACGATTTAATGATTAATAAATTAACTATTAAAAGTATAAAAGAGGACATTGTTACTTTCGAAGAGCTTTCTGGAGAATTTTTTGAACTAACCTTTAAAATAAAAAATGATATAATGATTTTTATAAAAATAAATGATAGAAATATAAAGTATTTAAAATATTTAAATATAGGTTGAAAAATTACTAGCCATTTTTATTTCAATATGAATGTTTATAAAAAAGACTGCTGCAAATTGCAGCAGTCTTTTTATTACTATTTTTAATGCCCTAATGCTCTTGGATCTAATGCATCCCTTATAGCATCACCAAATAAGTTAAATGCAAGAACCGTTATGAATATAAATAATCCAGGTAATAATAACCATGGGTAATTTGTTAACGCTGTTATGTTTTGTGCTTGAGATAACATTAACCCCCAACTTGCAGAAGGTTCTCTAATACCTAATCCCAAGAAACTTAAACCCGCTTCACCAAGAATATAACTTGGAATGGATAATGTTGCAGAAACAATAACATATGTTGCTGTATTAGGCAATAAATGTCTCCAAATTATTCTTCTTGATGGATATCCTAAAGCAACTGCAGCTTGAATAAATTCTGTTTCTTTAAGACCTAAAGTCATACCTCTAATAACCCTTGTCATACCTGGCCATCCAATAAAAGAAAGAATTACAATAATCAAAATATACTTAACTGATGGTGATAATTCTGATGGTAAAATTGCACTTAATGATACTAATAAATAAAAACTTGGAATTGACATTAATATTTCTGTAAATCTCATTAATACTTCATCAATCCATCCTCCAAAATATCCTGCAACTCCACCTAACATTAAACCTATTGTAAATGTAATTGCTATACCTAATAAACCTATAGTTAAAGACACTCTACTTCCAAAAAGCAATCTACTTATCATATCTCTACCGAATTTATCAGCACCCCATAAATAAAGTATTCCATCTTTTGAAGAATAATCATCTGCTAAAAATGGTAATTTGCTTTTTTCAACACCAAATAAATGTATATTACCTGGTATAAAACCTAACCATTTATATTCCCAACCCTTTGTAAAGAACCTAATATTAAATTTTTTCAAATTCACTCCTTCAAGATTTTCTGGATAATATTCATAGACATCATCCTCTGTTTCAACTTCTATAGAATCTAATAATACATATTTTTTAAATTCTTTTATATCTTCTGGTTTAAGGTTATATCTAGCTAAATTAGCTTTTGTTTTATAATTTTCTTCAAAATAAAAGGTTGAAGCAATTCCTCTATCTTCTGTAATGAGTAAAACATTTTTACCATTTAACAATGGAATTTGGTCAACAGATAAAAAACCTTCATCATTCTTATTTAATATTTTATTTTTTATTCCTAATTCTTCAAAGGTTAATAATGGTTGAGTTTTCGTTTCTGAATCAATTTTATACTCTTTCCCATCCTTAGTAACAGCTACAGTTTTATAAACTAAAACAAATTGATAATTAGTTACAGTAGATTCAAAATCTGGATTATATTTTCCTAATTCTAAAACTGTTTCTTTTTCTGTATCGAAATTTAAATCATCATATACTTTGAAATTCTCAAAATATGTTGCTTCTTTAAACACACTTTGAAAAGTGACCGGATCTTTTACTCTTTTATATAAATAAACATGTGGTGTTGAAATTTTACCTGTTTCATCTTTCCAAAAAACTTTCATTGGCGGTGCAAATTTATACTGTATATGCTGAACTTTATAATCCATAGGAGATAAAAAATCAGCAAATATTGCAAACAAATATAATACTATTAATACCCACATTGAAATAAGACCAAATTTATGCCTTTTTAAAGCTCTCCATACTAATTGAGGGGTTGATAAAAATTGCTTCTCAAAAACATCTTGATTTTCCTGATTTTTAATTTCTTCAGTCATTATTTTCCCTCCATTATCCTAATCTTAATCGAACTCTCGGATCAACTGCTGCAAGTAAAATATCTGCTATTAAATTACCAATTACTAATAGTACTGAAGCAAGCATAATATCTGCCATTATAACAAATATATCCTGTTGCATTAATGCTTCAATTATTAATTGCCCCATACCTGGCCATCCAAATACATTTTCTGTTAAAACCGCTCCACCTAAAAGACCTGAAATAGAAAAACCTAAAGCTGTTATTATAGGGTTAATTGCATTTCTCAAAGCATGTTTATAAATTACAACATTTTCAGGCATACCTTTTGCTCTAGCAAATTCAACATAATCCTGTTTTAGTTCATCTAGCAATTGGCCTCTCATAACCCTCATAGTCCCTGCTAAGCCTGACGTGCCCAATGTAATCATAGGACCAAGTACATGCCATACAATATCTAAAAATTTCTTCCATGCTGGAAATGTATCATAATTCAAAGAAATAAATCCTCCTACAGGGAAAATTCTTCCTCCTGTTTTAGCTGCAAAAAATAAAAACAGCAATGCAAAGAAAAAGTTTGGTATAGATAATCCTATAAAACCTATAACTGCTACTATTTGGTCTCCAAGACTATATTGATGCAATGCCGCGTAAATACCCAGCGGGATACCTATCCCCCAGGTAAAAATGAATGTTGTTATACTTAATAATAATGTTGCTCCAACTCTTCTCCAAATCAAATCCCAAACAGGTATTTGATAAGTAAAAGAATCTCCCCATTCGCCATGCAATATATTTTTTACCCATAAAAAATATTGTACAACAGGTGATTTATCAAGACCAAATTTTCTTTCTAAATTCTTTACTTGATCTGCACTTACTGCTGGATTAAGCCTATATGTATCCAAAAAATCGCCTGGCGCAAGAGATATAATCATGAATGAAACTACGGATACACCTAATAAAACAGGTATAGCCATTATAATTCTCCTGAGAATATATTTCAGCATATTAAAAAAACCTCCTCACTTTAATTTAAAAAGGAGTGGAGAAAACTCCACATTCCCCCACTCCCAATTGAAAATAAAATTAAGTATTATTGATCTTTCCAAATATTCCAAGCTTTCCAAAGAACACCTGCTGCAGGATTTGGTTCTGGATTATAAATATGTACTGTATTTTTATAAGCAATTAAGTAATTTTGTGCTACTGTGTATACTAATACTTGATGCTCCGCTACTAACATTTGGAATTCATCAAATAATTTTCTTAATTCATCTTTATCTACTGCGCTTACTTGCAATCTCATAATTTCATCTATTCTCTTTTCATAATCTGGTACAAAATAATCAGCTTTTAATTCTTCATCATACATATTTGGTTTAACTTCTGGTGAATAATTCCAGAAATGTAAACCTCCATCCAATCTCCATACATTCCATCCATTTGCTGGATCTACTCCACCTGTTAAACCTATAATAATAGCTTCCCAATCACCTGTTGATACTAATTTTCCAACTAATGCATTGAATTGCATTGGTGCAAAGTTCACATCAATTCCTAATTTTGATAAGTTTTCTTTTAAAATATTTCCGATTTCTTCCCTAACATTATTACCAGCATTTGTTGTTAATTCAAATTTAACTTGATTTCCATCTGCATCATATAGTTTTCCACCTTTTAATACAAATCCACCTTTTTTAAGTTCTCTTTTAGCTCTTGCTAAAGAATATCTAAATCCTAAATCCTCAACTGCTGGATTATAGAATCCTGATGAAGGTGATACTGGTCCATATAAAGCCGCACCTAAACCATTATACAATACATCAATTAATGTTTGTTTATCAATAGCATAAGCTATAGCTCTTCTGAAATTATCATTTCTAAACCATTTTCTCTTTACTGGATCTTTTGCATTAAAGTTGAATGTTACAAAGTTTGAACCTAAGTTTGGTCCGCCTTGTCTCACTACCCAACCTTTTTCTTCTGCCATTGCTCTAATTTCAGGGAATTCTTCAGCAGTTGGAGAATATATATCTGTTTCTCCTGCTTCAAACTTTAATCTTGATGTGTTTAAATCTTTAACAATAACATAAACAATTTGATCTAAATATGGTAATTGAACACCGTTTTTATCTTTTCTATAATAATAAGGATTCTTTTCTAATACAACTCTAACTCCTTCTTTATATTCTTTTAAAATAAATGGACCTGAAGATATGACCTTATCCATTTCTTTTAATGACCATGCTTCTGAGAATTTACCTTCTTTGTAATATGGTTCTAAAACATGTTTTGGTAAAATCTCTGTCCAACCAATTGATTCATGACCTCTTCTAAATTTTGAATTATAAACAAATTGAACTGTGTAATCATCTACTTTTACAATTTTTGGTAATTCGTCATTTGAATCCATATAGCCAGCATTCCCATTTGCTGACATCTTTTCATCAAACCAAATTTTTTCAAATGACCAAATAACATCATCAATTGTTAATGGAACACCATCTGACCATTTTAAACCTTTTCTTAACACATAAGTATATACTGTTTTTCCATCTTCTGTAACTTTAGCAGAAAATTCTTTTGCTAATCCTGGTAATTCCGCTAACCCTTTGTTTGAAGAATGTACTAAAGTGTCTAATACCCAACCAATAATATCTGTTGATGAAGTTTCTTGTGCCCATGCTGGATTCATTGTTTTTGGTCCAGATGTTGTACTCAAAAACAATGTTCCCCCAGGTTTTCCAGCTACATCTTCGATTGCCCAATCTACTTCATCAGCAAATACAGCTAACGCTGTAACCAAAACAAATAATAAAACTAAAAGCTTCTTCATACTACTCCCTCCCTTGAATTCAAGATTTTGGTTCATATTTATAACAACTTACAAAATGATTGTTACTTACTTCATAATATGAAGGATATTTTTTTGAACATGGTTCAAAGGCATATTTACATCTAGGCGAAAAGAAACATCCTTTTGGCCTATTAATTGGTGATGGAACCTGTCCTTTAATAATAAATTGTTTTCTATCTCTTCTTTTTCTTGGATCAGGAACAGGTGCTGCATTTAATAATGCTTCTGTATATGGATGCTTGTAATTATCAAATATTTCATCTGAATCGCCATATTCAACCATTCTACCTAAATACATAATACCAACATAGTTCGAAATGAATCTAACAACACCCAAATCATGAGAAATAAATAAATACCCTGCATTTAACTCTCCTTGTAAATCCTTTAATAATTTTATTATTTGAGCCTGAACAGATACATCTAAAGCGGAAGTTGGCTCATCTAAAATGACCAAATCCGGTTTTAGTATAGCAGCCCTCGCTACAGCAATTCTTTGCCTTTGACCTCCAGAAAATTGATGAGGATATCTATCAACATGATACTTTTTCAATCCAACATTTACAAGTATCTCTTTAACAATGTCAAATGCATCATTTTTATTTTTCGCTATACCATGAAACAATAAAGGTTCAGATAATATATTTCCAACTGTCATCCTTGGATTTAAAGATGATGTTGGATCCTGAAAAACAATTTGCACTTTTCTTCTAAAATGCATCCTTTTTGCCTTTAAATCTGAAAGCATATAATCTATAAACTTAGTTGGTCCATTTTTTATAAGAAATTCAAAATACGATTTTTTATAATCTGGTAATTCTTTTAAAAATTCCGACTCCGATTTTCTCTTTATTCCATTATTTAAAACATCAATATAATGTTTTCTTAGATAATCTTTTGCTTCACTTCTTTTCATAAAAAAATAACTTGTATCTTTATCATCTATAAAAATCTCACCGTCTGTTTGATTATAAAGCCTTAAAATTGTTTTACCAATTGTAGTTTTACCACAACCTGATTCACCAACAAGCCCATATGTTTCTCCTTTATCCAAGGAAAATGTAACCCCATCAACCGCCTTTACATAACCAACAGTTTTTTCTATTATAAATCCATGTTTAATAGGAAAATATTTTTTTAAATCGTTCACTCTTAAAAGCATTATTTATCTCCCTCCATTTCAATGTCCATTGGGTTCCAACATCTAACGAAATGCCCTGGTTCAATTTCTTTTAATTCTGCTAATTCTTTTCTACATCTATCTGTTGCCTTAGGACATCTTGGTAAAAACGGACACAATGGTGGAGGGTCTAGCATAATAGGTGGCTGTCCAGGTATTGGCTCAAGCTCTTCTTTTTTTGCATCATGTCTAGGAATACAATTTAATAACATATGGGTATATGGATGACTCGGTTTTTCAAAAATAGTATTTACATCAGCCATTTCCATTTGCATACCGCCATACATAACCATAACCTTATCAGCAATTTCTGCTACTACTGATAAGTCATGAGTTATATATATCATAGCTGTATTAAATTCATTTTGTAAATCTTTCATTAACTCTAAAATTTGCGCTTGAATCGTAACATCTAAAGCTGTTGTTGGTTCATCGGCTATTAATAACTCTGGATTACATGATAGCCCTATAGCTATAACAATCCTTTGCCTTTGACCACCAGAAAATTGGAAAGGATAATCGTCTATTCTTTCCTCAGCATTTGGAATACCAACTTTTTTTAATAATTCAATAGCTCTTTTTCTAGCTTCAGCTTCTGAAACGTTTTGGTGATACATTATAGTCTCAATCATTTGGTCTGCTACAGTATACATTGGATTCAATGAAGTCATTGGATCCTGAAAAATCATAGCAACATGTTTTCCTCTAATCCTTGTAAATTGATTATAGGGTAATTTTGTTAAATCAATATATTCTTTTCTACCATCTTTACTAAATTCATCAGTATGAAACAAAATTTTACCTTCTGGTATATATCCTGGCTTTTTTATAAGACCCATTATAGTCTTCATTGTAACACTTTTTCCAGAACCTGTTTCCCCAACAACTCCAAGAGATTCATTTTTATCTAGAGTGAAAGAAACTCCATTAACTGCTTTAACCGTTCCTTCAGCTATGTCGAAGTATGTTTTTAAATTTTCTACTATAAGAACTGGCTCGGACAACTCTATCACCTCATAATTAAGTATATATTTTTTATTAAAATCCTCTTAATTGATTATCTTCATTAAATATATTATAATTGTTTTAAGCTACTATGTCAAGTGTTTAAATTGATATATATATTATATATTGGAGGGATTACATGAGATTAGATAAATTTCTAAAATCAAATAAAATTATAAAAAGAAGAACTATCGCTAATGAATTAGCAAAATCAGGAAAAATTTCTAAAAATGGGAAACAATTAAAACCTTCTTACGAAGTAAAAAACGGTGATATTATCAACATTCAATTATACAATAAAAATATAATTTTCAAAGTGTTAGATAACAATAAAATAGAAATATTACAGGAAATAAATACCAGTAATGAGCATTAATATCCTTTAAATCCATCCCATAACTTTTTTAATCTTTGTTTTATTTTTCCTTCAAAACCTTTGTTTAATGGAATATATATCTTTTCATTTTTTAAATTTTCTGGCAAATATGATTCTTTTATAAAACCACCAAAGTCATGGGGATAATTGTAATTTTTTCCATAACCCTTGTTTTTCATCCATTTAGTAACAGGGTTTCTCAATTTCATAGGTATTTCAAAATCTTTTTTTATAAGACTTTTTGCTTTCATATATGAATTTAACAAAGAATTAGATTTTGGTGCTACTGATAAATAAACAGTCACTTCGGATAATGGAAATAAACATTCTGGATATCCAATTTCTTTAGTAGCGTGAAATGCTGAAACCGCTATATTTATAGCCATTGGATCTGCAAGTCCTATATCTTCAGATGCTAAAATTATTAATCTTCGAGCTATATATAATGGATCCTCTCCATTTTCAAGCATATATGCCAGATAAAAAAGCGCTGCATCTGGATCACTACCTCTAATGCTTTTAATAAAAGCTGAAATAGCATCATATTTATCTTCTTTTGAATATCCAAAAGAAGATAAAACTTCTTTAAATGTTTCGGGAGTTATATTTACTGTTCCCATATCTATTAGTGCTTCTATTGTATTAATTATTCTCCGTATATCATATGAAAAATATTCCTTTAATTTTATATTTAAATTATCTGAAAATTTTATATTTGGATATATATTTTTTATTCTAATCAATATTTTTTGTATGTCCTCTTCATTTAATTGAGTGATTTCAAAAGTTAATATCCTAGATAATAAAGCTGGATTAATAGAAAAAGATGGATTTTCTGTTGTTGATCCAATTAATATAATATCTCCTCTTTCTACGTGCAACAATAATACATCCTGTTCTGCTTTATTTAATCTATGAATTTCATCTACAAACAAAATTGTTTGTTTTTTAAATAATGGACTTTCTGAATTAGATATAATATTTTTTAAAGTTTTTGACCCTTCTAAAGCACCAGAAATTTTATAAATTTCATATTTTTTATTATCTAATTCATTAAGAAAGGCTGAAATAATTGTTGTTTTTCCAGAGCCTGGTGGGCCATATATAACAAAAGATTTTAATTTATCATTTTTAATCCAACTTTCCAATATCTTTTTTATTTTATAATTTCCTAACACATCATTTAAACTTTGAGGTCGTAATTTTTCATACAATGGTATATAACTCACAAATCAATACCTCTCTTATTCGATAATAATGGCCCCTATACCATACATATCAGGACCAGCATGAACTAACAAAGTACTTGAAAGTTTTCCTATTAGCACTTCTATTGAATTCTCCAATACCTTTATTTTTTCATATACATCTTTTTGCAACTTTTCTATTTCTTTTGATGTTCCACTTATGTAAACAGCTGCCATATATTTTTTATCGTCAACAAATTTTAAAAACTCTTCGTAAACCCTTTTATATGACTTTTTTAACCCTCTTACTTTTGTTACTGTATAATAAATACCCTCATCGCTATTAGAAATAATTGGTTTTATATTTAACAATTCACCAATCTTCGCCGATACTCTTCCTATTCTTCCACCTTTAGCTAAATATTGAAGCGTCGGTATTACAAAAAATATCTTTGATTTTTTAGCATTTTCTTTAGCCCACTTTGCAACATCTTCAAAGGATTTTCCTTCTTCTAACATCTTGATTGATCTATAAGCAACTAATCCCGCTCCTATTGATATATTTAATGTATCTATATTTTCTATTTTCACATCATTGTATTTTTCCATCATTTTATTTGAAACAAGTCTGAATAGATTATATGTTCCACTCATACTACCCGAAATATTAAATGTCAATATTTTTTTTATTCCGTTATTTATTAATTCCTTTATGGCATCTTCAATTTTTTCGGGATTAGGTAAAGAAGTTTTTACATCACTATCATTTAATCTTTCAATTAAAAATTCTTCACTAATCGTTCCTTCTTCATATTCTTTTCCATTAATAATTATCCTTAATGGAACAACTTTTATTTTATATTTTTCTATAATATCATTTGGAATATCTGTTCCTGAATCAACTATAATACCTATTCTATCCATACTTTAACCTCCACATTTTAATATCCCTATTCCAATTAAATCTGGACCTGTATGAACTGATAATGTACTAGAAACCTTACCTTTAAAAACTTCAATTGATTTATTTAAAGATTTTAATCTAGATATTAACTCATCTTGCATATTCATTAATTTTTCATTGTTTCCACTAATCACCACGCCAGCAATAAAATCTTTATTATTTATATATTTTAAAACTTCATTATACAACGCTTCAATTGACTTATTAAAACCTCTAATTTTAGATACTGTATAATATATTCCTTCTTCGTTAACTGAAATAATAGGTTTTATATTCATAATTTGTCCTAACATTGCTGAAACTTTCCCTATTCTTCCACCACGTGCTAAATATTTTAATGTTGGTACAACATAAAAAACCGTTGCATTTTTTATATCATTATTTATTAAATTGATAATTTCATCAAAACTCTTACCTTCATCTATATAATGAGCTGTTTTATAAACTATAAGAGCTGATCCTATTGATATATTTAATGTATCTATATTGGCTATACGAACATCATTATTTTCCATAATACCTTCTGATATCATCTTAAAAAGATTATATGTTCCGCTTAAATTTTTTGAAATATTTAAAGTAATAATCTCATTATATCCATTTTTAATCATTTTTTCAATGGCATTTTTTATATTTTCTGGTTTCGGTAAAGAGGTCGTAACTTTTTCATCTAAATGCTCAAAAAGAAAATCTTCTGAAAAGGTTCCTTCATCATATTCTTTATCGTTAATTATCGTTCTTAAAGGAACAACAGCAACATTATTATATTTTTTTATAATTTCTTGAGGAATGTCACAACCTGAATCTACAATAATACCTATTTTTCCCATTCTTATCCCCCCAAAAATTTTCAATTGTAATTTAATTATAGCACAATTTTTCCTATTTTTAGTGTATAATTATATAAAAAGAATAAAGGAGGATTAGCATGTATGTAAAATTATGGATGAAAAAAAACTTTAGTACTTTACGAGCCTTAAACACTGTAGATGACGCAATAAAACTATTTTTTGAAAAAGATATAGAAATAATTTTAATAGTACGAAAAAATGGAACCCTCCTTTCTTCAATACGTCGTGATGACCTTGCTATTTTGCGAGAATATAATAGCGACGATTTATTAATAGATATTTTTGATCCTATAGAAGATTTTTTATATGAAGATGACCTTGTTGAAGATGTTCTTTTAACAATGATGGAAACAAATTACAAAATACTTCCAGTAGTTGATTATGACATGCAACCTGTCGGTATCTTTGGCTTTCATGAATTAATAAAAGCTATGGTTAACATAACTGCTCTAAATGAATCTGGAACAAAAGTAATAATAACTTTAAATGATAAACCTGGTGAATTAAAAAAAATAGTAGAAACTATCAGCAATAATAACTTAAATATTCTTTCGATGACTACATGCAAAATAACAGAAAATAAGAGAATGCTATCCATAAAATTGTCTTTAAAAGATGTAAATGCCGTTTCTTCCATTTTAGATAAAAATAATATCGAATATGATGGTATATACGAAGAAGAGTAAGGAGGGAATAACATGAAATTTCAAACAATATTAGATGGCGGCTTATTAACAATAACCGGAAGGGTACATGGAACATTTTCATCTGTTTTTTTATTAGAAGATGAAAACAAAAAAATATTAATAGATCCTAGTCATATACATGTCATTCAGGATATTGAAGCAAATTTATCTGTATCCCCAGAAGAAATTACTGATATTGTTTTAACTCATGTGCATTTAGATCATGCTTATAATTCAATCTTTTTTCCAAATGCAACTATAAGAATTCATGAAAATTATCAAGGAAAAAATTATAGAAAATTTGGTCCTTTAATTGGTCAAGCATATCAACAGATGATTGATTCCTGGGAAAATCGTGTTGAAATATTTAAAGATGGTGATGTTTTATTTGATTCAATAAAAATAATTTACACTCCTTATCATTCAAAAGAACACGTTTCATTATTTATTAAATCGGAAAATATGGGAAATCTTTTCCTTCCAGGTGACATATGTATGACAAAAATAGATTTTTACGATATTATAAGAAATTTAAGAACAGATAAGGTTGCGGAAATAGTAAAAGAATGGGCTGAAAAATCAGATTATATAATATTTACACATGATACCCCATACAAAATTAGCTAAACTATTATCAAAATAATGAATATATTATTGATATATTCTTAATCCAAGAAGTGCAATTGCACTTCTTTTTGTTTTATATGGTATAATTATAATATGATTTTATAAAAAGGCGGTGAAAAAAAGTGAATATTGTCTTAGTGTCATATGAGGTTGCTCCGTTTGCAAAAGTAGGGGGATTAGCTGATGTCGTTGGAACCTTACCTAAATTTTTAAAAGATAAAGTGGACAAAATTAGCTTAATTATGCCATTTCATAAAGCTGTTGAAAGAAATTTAAAAAAATATAACCTTCCTTTGACAAAAATAGATGAAGATTTATACCCTATTAGCCATTCTTTTAAATATCCATTTTCTGTTTTTAAATCACATTTACCTGATACAGATATCCCCATTTATTTTTTAAAAAATGAAAATTTATTTTCAACTGAAGATGTGTATGAATATCCAAACAAAGATCATCAGACTACCTATTTTTCTGATAGTGTTTTATCTTTTATTAAAAAACATCTACCTGAGACTGAATTAATACATATTAACGATTGGCAAACTTCTTTAATTCCAGTATATTTAAAGAACAATTATAGAGAAGATGAAACCTTTTCAAAAATAGCAACAGTATTAACCATTCACAACCTTGGTTATCAGGGTATTTTCTCACCAGAAATTTTAAACATTGCAGGATTACCTGGTTATTTGTACAATGTAGATGCGCTAGAATTCTTTGGTCAAATTAACTTTCTAAAAGGTGGAATACTTTTTAGTGATGTTATTAATACGGTAAGTAAAACCTATGCTGAAGAAATTCAAACTGAAGAGTATGGTTATAAGTTAGATGGGGTTTTGAAGGTTAGAAATGATGATTTATACGGAATATTAAATGGTATTGATTATAATATTTTTAATCCAGAAACGGATAAAATAATTCCTTATAATTTTAGCATTGACAATCTTGAAAATAAAGTTAAAAACAAAACATATTTACAAAATGCTTTAAACCTTCCAAAAAACACAAAAGTACCTGTTATAAGTTTTATAGGGCGAGTGGTTGAACAAAAGGGAATTGATTTAATTGCTGAAATACTTGATTATTTAACTTTATTTGACACCCAAATAATTATACTTGGAACAGGTGAAAAACGATTTGAAGAGTTATTATTAAAATATCAGAATAAATATCCTGATAAACTATCAATAAATATTAAATTCGATATAAACCTTGCTCAATTAATATATGCTGGTAGTGATATGCTATTAATGCCCTCAAAATATGAACCCTGTGGATTAGGACAAATGTATGCTATGAGATATGGTACTATACCAATAGTAAGATATACTGGCGGATTAGCTGACACTGTAAAAGAGTTTTCTTGTGAAACATTAAAAGGAACAGGCTTTGGTTTTTATGAATACTCTTCATCTAATTTGTTAATTTCCATTTTAAAAGCTTTAAATATTTTTATGAGAAATAATAAATGTTGGACTAGTTTGATAAAAAATGCTATGCTCAGTGATTTTTCATGGGATAAATCAGCTAAAGCATACATAGAAATATATAAAAAAGCCTTATCTAAAAAAAGATATTAGGAGGCAAATATGCCTGAATACAGAAAAGATCCAATAACAAATAGATGGGTTATTATTGCTTCCGAAAGGTCAAATAGACCTATTCAAAAGGACATATTTATTAAATCACAAAAAAATGTTTTTTGTCCATTTGATAGAGGAAATGAAAATCTAACCCCTCCAGAAATTTTAGCTTTTAGATCACCTAATTCAAAACCTAATGATGAAAATTGGTGGCTTAGAGTTGTAGAAAATAAATTTCCAGCTGTTACTTTAACTACTAGCAGTAAATTGACAAAAAATGGAATATATTATTCAATGGACGGTTATGGATATCACGAAGTAATAATAGAAACACCAAAGCATAACGCTACTATAGCTTATATGGATTTATTTGAAATAGAAGAAATTATATGGGCTTACCTTCAAAGATTTAATCATATAAAAAAAGATAAAAAAATAAAATATGTTCAAATATTTAAAAATTATGGTACTAGCGCTGGGGCTTCTTTACAACATCCACATTCACAGTTAATAGCTACTCCAATAATTCCAATATTTATAGAGGAAGAACTAAAAGGCGCTAAAACTTTTTATAATATAAAAAAAGAATGTATATTTTGCGCTATTATAAAACAGGAAAAAAAAGATAAAATTAGAATAATTGAAGAAAATGATTATTTTATATCTTTTGAACCTTATGCCCCTAGGTTCCCTTATGAAACATGGATATTTCCCAAAAAACATAGTTCAGATTTTGGAAATTTAGACGATATATTAGTTAAAGATTTTGCAAAAATTTTAAAAAATACATTATTGAGATTAAATATACTTTTAGGAGATATCCCATATAATTATATGATTCATACTTCACCTTTTGATAATATTTATAATCCTTATTATCATTGGCATTTAGAAATCATCCCTAGAATGACTAAAGCTGCAGGTTTTGAATGGGGATCAGGATTTTTTATTAACTCAATTTCACCAGAAAATGCAGCTCAAAATTTAAAATCCTTAGAGGAGGGATTATTATGAAAAAAAGATTGATTTTTACATTGGTTTTATTATTTATCGTTAACGCTTTTTCTTCTTTTTACGTAAGACCATTCTTTAATACCGTAAAAGAAAACGGCCAGGATTATTTAACATATTCTATTACCGGGGTATTTGAAAATAATAATTTTGGTATTGGTTTAGGACTTAATGCTTATCAAACTGAAATTGGCGGAAGTTTATATTACGGGAAACCCAATATGGAACAATCAACCGACGTTTTAAATGGTTTAACAGTTAATCTTTTAAAATTAAAAGTTGGTCCTTTATTTTTTAGATATGGTATGTCTTTCCCAAAAACAACTGGGCTTGGTATGTTAGTATACAATTATACAAATAACTATCAAAATGCTTTAGATTTAGGAATTATTACTCCTGTTGCAAATGTTGAAATTCATGCTCCATATTCTTTAGATTCAATAATGCCATTTTCATACAGTCAAACTGCTCATTTATACTACGGAATATTAAGAACAAAATTAGGTTTTATAAATATCGAAACATTTGCAGGAAAAACTATGGCTAAAAATGATGTTGACCCACTTAGAGAAGATTTATTAGGTAGTGTATCTGCATTTGTGGGAGGTAATGCTTTAAGATTAGGTGGTGAAGTGGGGTATATAAATTCTTCATTTGATTCCACATCATTAACAGGATATGGAGCAGGTGTTGGTGGAATTTTAAATCTAGGTATTATTACATTTAAAGCATTGCCTGTTGTTTATCAAATGCCATATTATAAACTAGGTTTTGTAAATATTAATTATGAAAATGCTTTAGAAGACTCTACATCTTATAATGAATTATTATCATATAACACAACTAGACTTGGTGGAATAGGTGAATTAGAGGTAAATCTTGGTAATTTATTATCTGCAAAAGCACGATTAAATTATGATTTAACAACTGATTTTGAAATATTAAATCCAGAATTAAACGGCTCATTATATGCAAGAATTCCTTCAGAGCAATTCCCGTTAATAATCGTGGGTAAATATTATAAACCTATGGAAAGCTTAGAAGAATTATCTACATTATTAGGCGAAAATACTTCAGCAGAAGTATCTGTTGGATATCCTATTTCAAATGGTTTATTTATGCTATATACAAAATATTATGATAACGCTTCTGATGAATTTAAAGATAAAATAGAATTTAGTGTTATTTCTGATTTTTAATGATTAAATAAAATTAAATTAAATTATGTTGATTTTTCTTAAATTTATTTGTTTTTTCCCCTATAAACTTTTTATAGGGGAGTTTTTTTTATTTTAAAATTTATGTTATAATTGAAAAGAAGTTGTATTTACAAATTAACGAAAACGGTTGCGCAAATGAAAGGGAGGGTGTTAGCATGAAAAAGATATTAGTATTATCTTTAGTTGTTTTAATGGCTGTTATTGGTATGAGTGTAAAAATTACTATGGCAGCTGGTGCTGTAGGAAAAGAGTTAGAAGTTTTAATGAATCAAATTAAAATGTTTAATGAAATTTATCCAGACATCGAGGTTCAATTATTGCCTATGCCAAATAGTTCTACTGCAAGGCATGATTTATATGTTACATATTTAGGTGCTATGACATCAGATCCAGATATTTTAATGATTGATGTAATCTGGCCTGCTGAATTTGCTCCATTTGTAGCTGATTTAACAGATGATTATGACTACTTTGAATTAGATGAATTCTTACCTGGAACAGTAAAATCTGGAACTGTTCAAGGTAGAATCGTTGCTATTCCTTGGTTTACAGATGCAGGATTATTATATTACAGAAAAGACTTATTAGAAAAATACGGTTATGATGTTCCACAAACATGGGAAGAATTAAAAACAGTTGCTTCAGACATAGCTTCTAAAGAAAAAATAAATGGTATGTTATTCCAATTAGCTCAATATGAAGGTTTAGTTTGTGACGTTGCAGAATTCGTTCATTCATATGGTGCTGATTTCTTAGATGCTAATGGAAAAGTTATTATTGGTGATCCAGATAATCATGCAAGATTAGTAAAAGCATTAACAACATTAAAGAGCTTTATTGATGATGGTGTTGCTCCTAAAGGTGTTTTAACTTACATGGAAGAAGAAACAAGAAGACCTTTCCAAAATGGTGAATCTGTATTCTTAAGAAATTGGCCATATGTATGGTCATTAGCAAATGATCCAAAACAATCAAAAATTGCTGGAAAAATTGGCGTTGCTCCATTACCAATGGGAGATATTGAAGGTGGAAGACATTCTGCTACTTTAGGCGGATGGATGTTAGCAATAAATAATTATTCTTCAGATGCAGAAAAAGATGCTGCTAAAAAATTCGTAAAATTCTTAACATCTTATGACCAACAATTATACAAAGCAGTTAATGCTGGTCAAAATCCAACAAGAAAAGCAGTATATTCCGATCCAAAACTAAAGGAAGCTGCTCCATTTATGGTTGAACTTTACAACGTATTCATCAATGCAGAACCAAGACCAATCACACCATTATATACAGAGGTTTCCGATGCAATTCAAAGACACGTTCACGATTTCTTATTAGGTAAAGTTGATGTAGAAAAGGCTTTAAAAGACTTAGAATCTGAATTAATGATGATCACAGGTCAATAATTTTTTCCTAAAATAAAAGCCGGGGGGAACCCCGGCTTTAAAAATAGGAGGGTGGAATCTTGAGTACTAAAATAAAAATAAAATACAAAAAAAAGGAAATCTGGTTGGGCTTCTGGCTAATTATTCCTGCAATGCTAGCAATTTTTATCACAGCTTTTTTTCCTCTATTAAAAACTTTTTGGGATAGTTTCTTTTCATTTGGATTAAGGCCTGGAATTCCCAAAAGATTTATAGGTTTTGATAATTATATTAGATTATTTAATGATACAAGATTTATGACAAGTTTATCAAACACTTTAATTTTTACTGCTATCTCTGTATCCTTAGAGTTCGTGTTAGGATTAGCTACAGCATTAATTCTAAATGCAAATTTTGCACTTAGAGGAATTGTAAGAGCAGCAATATTAATTCCATGGGCAATTCCTACATCTGTTTCTTCACAAATGTGGAAATGGATGTATAATGATCAATATGGTATTGTAGCTCAAATATTATATAAATTAGGTTGGTTAGCTCCAGGAACACCTATATTAAGTGAAAAATGGTCTTCAATGTTTGCTATTTTGGCTGTTGATGTATGGAAAACAGCTCCTTTTATGGCATTATTGCTTTTAGCTGGATTACAAACAATACCTTCAGAGTTATATGAAGCGGCTAGAATAGATGGAGCTTCAGGTTGGAAACAATTTACAAAAATAACCTTGCCAATATTAAGTCCAACAATTGCTGTTGCTCTAATTTTCAGGACATTAGATGCATTAAGGGTTTTTGACATATTCTACATCATGAATAAATCAGTGGAAACATTAGCTGTTTATAACAGACATATTTTAATGGATAGAGCATTTACCGGTGCTTGGTTTGGTTATGGTTCTGCTATTTCTGTCGTTATATTCCTTATAATCAGCATATTTGCAATAATTTATATGAGATCATTAAACTTAAAGTTTGAATGATCCAAAGGAGGCTTAAACATGGCTTTTATAAAATCTTATAAAACTAAAAAGAAAATTGGAACAACTTTATTATATATATTGGTTATTATAATGCTAATATTTTATATATTTCCATTTTATTATGCTATTTCTTCATCAATAACACCTAATTCTGAATTATTTTCAAAAAATATAAAACTTTTCCCAAAACATCCAACATTCAAAAATTACATACTTGTATTCACCGAAAGGCCTTTCCATCAAAATATTTTAAATTCAGTAATAGTAGCGGGAGCAACAACTATATTATCGCTTATTTTTGGTGCTTTTGCTGGATATGCTGTAGCAAGATTAAAAATGCCAGGAAAGGTTGCTATTATGTCATTAATTCTTGCTGTTAGTATGTTTCCACAAGTTTCTATTTTAGGTGCCTTATTCCAAATATTAAGAAATATGAAATTAATTAATACATATCCGGGTTTAATACTTCCTTATATAGCTCTAAATTTACCATTAACCACCTGGATTTTACATAATTTCTTTAAAGATATACCTATATCAATTGAAGAATCTGCTGCAATAGATGGATGTTCTAAATTTATGACATTATGGAGAATTATAATTCCATTATCTGCACCAGGATTGGTTACAACAGGTTTGTTAACCTTTATAGCTGCTTGGAATGAATTTTTATTTGCCTTAACTTTTATGCAATTACCTGAAAAATATACTGTTCCTGTGGCTATTGCTATGTTTTCTGGGAAAACCTTTTATGAACTTCCATGGGGACAATTAATGGCTGCAGCAGTAATAGTTACTGTACCTTTGGTTGCATTAGTTTTAATATTCCAAAAGAAAATAGTTGCCGGTTTAACAGCTGGTGCTGTAAAAGGATAATAATAATCCCCCATCTGGGGGATTATTATATCTCAGAAATACCTCCAATTGTTCTTATTGATGATTGTCTTCTGAATATTATTCTATATATTGCCGATTGTAATCTTTCAGGTAATTCGAAAAACTTTGCCTCATATTCGCTATAATATACATGCTTCTTCTTAGATATTAATGTAGCAGGAATAAATATTTTTTCACCATATTCTTCAATATATAACATTACTACATCACCTTGTTTGAAAATATCATTTTCATTATTTATACTAAATATTATTCTTTCAGCACCAAAAACCTTACATGTTGCTTGTTTCATTTTTGATTTTAAAACATTCCATATAACAGGGGTTAATTTTTCTTTTAGAATTGGTGTGATCTCATTTTTATGACCTATTAAAAATTTAAAATTCCAAAAAACCTTTAACTTTGATTTTTTTGATTCTATTTTTTCAACAATTTTAATAACATATCCATATGGATTTTTTAATATTACTTGAGCCTTAGCTATTAATGGAAAATCTTTTGTCGTAATTTTTACTTTTAAAATTGCTCCAACATTAATTTGTTCTACAGTTCTTGTATTAATATATAATGTATCCCCTATAACCTTTTCTACAATACCTGTTAATTCTATTAATTCTTCTCCCAAACCTTCATATCTTAAATTAATTGTCTTAGATTGTAAAGTTACTCTTAAAAAATTTCCATTATCAAAATCTGTATAATATATTTTTAATGCTTCAATTGCTGCACGAACAACATTTTTGTCATACATCTTACCTGAATTTTTTTCTAAATGATCAATTATGATTTTAATATCTTCATTTCCTGATAAAACCATTTTTTCATCTATATAATTTGCTACAATTAATATATTCTCTTCAATGCTCAAATCCTTTTTTTTAAAATATCCCGTTCCAGCATTATTTTCATGATGGTTTATAGCTATGTTTACATACGGTTTCATTAAAACATTTCCAAAAAACATTTCTTCAAGTCTTTTTAAATGTACTTCCATTAATGGGTCTTTTTCATTATAATCTATATTTTCCAAATATTTTTCCAATACGTTTTCTGAAAACCATATGTATCCAATATCATGTATAAATGAAGCGATTTGTAATTTATATATACTTTCTTCATCTAACCCCAATAATTCTGCTATAATACCTGTTAAATCAGCAACCCTCAATGTATGATCATATAAAGTCTCTGAATGACTTTGAAGTAAACTTAGATAATTTTTTACAAAAGCTCTTATGGCATATTTTGTATATTTACTAAAATAAATAGTATCAATATTTTTCTCAAATACTGATATAAACCTTAAAAAAACCTCTCTTTTTTCTATCTCAATTTTATCTTTTGATATAATATAAAAAAAACCATAATTTTTCTCTTTTTCTGGTAATAAAACTGTTTTTATAACAAAATTATCAAACTTATTATTAATCAAAAAAGAAAATTCATTTGAAAATGAAACCTTAAATTCTGATTCTCTTTTTTCTTGAAATACATTATACATTTTTTCTGGAATTGAAAAAACAATATCTTCTACATGTTTAAAATATTCTTTATTTAAATTATCAAATGTAAAAATATTTAGAAAGCTTCTACTTTCTAAATTAACAGCAAGTCCTATAAATATCTCATTATTTTGAAATAATGTTCTTGAAAATATATTAATTGCTCTTTTAATTATATCTATATTTAATATTTTAATCACCTCAATCTTTTGCAGGAATTTCTAATTTAAAACATATTTCATTTTCATAAGTATAATATAAATTAATATGATAATTATTTAACATAATCTTTGAGATATTGATGTATTTTTCAAAATCATTAATACTTAATATATCCCCCGTGCATTTTATTTTTAAAATATAAAATTTTTCATTTTTATATAATTCAATATTAAATGTTTTCTCTTTATAAAGTTTTGTGTATTTTATAACTGCAATAATAATATTTAAAACTGCATTAAAAAATATTTTTCTTGATCCAAATATCATAGCAGCATCATCTATTTTTTTATTAAACTTTATTTCTGGATTTAAAAATATTAATTTTTTTTCTATTTCATTTATTACGTCCTTTATTTCTATCAATTCTATACTTTCATTATTATAAAATCTAGATTTATAAGTATTTATAGCATTTTTTATTCTATCAATTAATTTTTTTATTTCATTCACTACATCAGCATATTGTTCTCCTAAAAAAAATATAATTAAATTTAAAGAAGTTAAAGCGCTATTTATTTCTTGAATTAAATCCCATGATACAAAATTCATCAAAAGGGTTTCCTTAGCAAGATCGGAATAATTATCTAAAATTTTATTTAATTCTTCAGCATGTTTAATAAACATGAGTTTCTCAAAAAATTTTATAATTTTTTCTACTACATCTTCATTATAATTATAATTATGCTTAATTTCAAAATATTTATCCCCTATTTTTATTAAACCCTTTTTATTTGGTTTTTTATGCTCTATAATTTTTATATCTATTCCATAATTTTTCTTTAATTTTAAAGTTATTTCATTTATAAATTCAATAACAGTTGATGATTTAGAATACGTTTCTACTATTAATTCTATTACTTGAAGATATTTTTTAAATCTTTCCTTTTCTGTATGCATTTCTTCTAATAATATAATATTATAAATGGAAGGCAATAAATATTTTTTCTCTTTTAAGAGATAATTTAAATCATTTTTAGAAAATTCTTTATTCTTTCTATTTAAATTCATTATACCAATTAATCTATCTTTAAAAAATAATGGAAATATTATTGAAGACTTTATATCTTTTTTCTTTTTTATAATATTAAATTTAGACAAATCTTTATCATTTAAAATGATTGGCTCTTTCTTTTCTATTGCTAACTTATCTATATTTCCAATAGAAAGATGTTTTATATTAATTTTTAAATTTTTCTCGATTTTAAAGATTATATCTTCTCTCTCATTAATAACTAATAAAGATCCTGAATCAACATTTAATTCAGATGTAATTCTATTAAAAATATCATTAATATATTCATTAAATTCATTAAAGGTTAAATTCGAAAAAAAGTCCATTTTTAACACCTCACAGAAGACCTAATGATTTCTTCCACCTCTTTACCCTTTCAACATTTTCTTTTACTAATTTAAGCATATGTTCAGGATCAAATGGTTTTTCAATAAAGTCCGTTGCCCCTAATGTTAAAGCATGAAGAACATAATCAGGACTTGAATATGCCGTCATCATTACCACTGTTGTTAAAGGTGATATTTTTTTTGCTTTTCTCAATACTTCAATACCATCAAGATCTTCCATAATAATGTCTAATAAAATAACATCATATTCTGTATTTTTTATCATTTCAATGGCCTTTACTCCACCTTCAGCTAAATCAACATCATATTTAGCTTGTTCTAAAAATTTTTTTAAAACATTTCTAATAACATTATCGTCGTCAACTACCAAGATTTTACCCATATTATACCTCCTCAAAAAATTTATTTATTTTCAAAAATTTTATAAATTCATCTGTTAAATATGGATCAAATTGTTTTCCTTTGTTTTTTGTTAATTCTTTTATAGCTTCATTTATAGAAAATGCCCCCCTGTATGGTCTTGTTGTTATTATTGCATCAAAAGCATCTGCTATAGTTATTATTCTTGATTCTAATGGTATTTTTTCACCTTTTAATTTATCCGGATATCCTTTTCCATCCCATCTTTCATGATGATGTCTAATAATCTTACCAATTTTTTCAAATCCTTCAAAAGAATTTACTAATTCTTCTCCTTTTACTGGATGTTCTTTTATTTTTTCATATTCTTCTCTTGTTAATGGTTCTTTTTTTAATAATATGCTTTGAGGTATAGATAGTTTACCTATATCATGAAGTGTACTTGCAAGAAATATATCTTCTATTATATCTTCTTTACCTATTGCTCTTGCAAGGGCTGTTGCATAATATGATACTCTTTCAGAATGACCTTTGGTATATGGGTCATAATAATCAACAGCTTTTAAAAATGCAAATGCAGTATTCTTAAGATATTTTTTTTGCTTATCATATAACTCACGCGACATAAAAAATGTAGAGGCTATATTCCCAATTACCTTTATTAAATTTATTTCATGCTTATTAAAATCATTATTTTTTAAATCCAATATTATATAACCATGTAAAGTATATGTTTTTAACGGCACAATAAGACTTTTATGAACATCAATTAATTTTTCTTTAAAATTGTCTATATTTCTTATCTCATCAAAATAGAAGTTTTCCATTAATTCTATATCATCAAAATCATTCCTTAAAATCGCTACTTTATTGTAAAGCTTTTTTGAATGCCCAAATATCGAAATAAATCTAAAAACTTCATTCTCTTTTTTTAAAATACACCCAGATTTTAATTCTGGTAATAACTCAATAAATGCTGATAACAATTTATTTAAATAATTTTCAATCGGCGTATTTAAGTATATATTATAAATTAAATCCATTACTTTAACAAATCTACTATTCAATTCTTCCAATTCTTTATATGAGTATTCTAGTTGTTCATATGCATCTTCCAGTTCATCTTTCATCATTCTTAGTTCTTCATAATTGTTATCCATTTCTTAAACCTACCCTTTTTATTATTTCATTAGCAATTTCATATGAAGGTAAAACCTTATGTACTCCTCCTAATCTAATCGCCTCTCCAGGCATACCAAAAACAACAGCTGTTTCTTCTGATTCTGCTATTGTAAATCCACCCTGTTCCTTTATTTTAACCATTGCCCTTGCTCCATCATTTCCCATACCAGTCATCAAAACTCCAACTGTTTTATCTTTATAAACATTCAATACAGATTCCATCATAATATCAACAGAAGGTATAAATAAATGTTTAGGTATTTTTGAAAGAATTATTTTTTCTCCATTTAAATCCCTTTTTATTTTTAAATGATACCCTCCACGACCAACATATACATATCCTGGTTTTATTTCCATATTTTCTTCTGCTTCAACAACCTTTAATTCACAATTTAAATTTAATCTTTCTGCATACGTTTTTGTAAATTGTGGCGGAATATGTTGAACAAGAAATACTGCAGCATTTAAATTGGATGGCAATTTTGGTAAAACATCATAAATTGTTCTAGGACCACCTGTTGATATTCCTATAGCTACCGCATAATAATTGCTATCTACTGTAGTGATTATCTCTTTATTTATTTTATTTGAAACCTTCTTTTCAGAAAAAAATGTTTTCTTAGCATTTTCAGAAATGGAAAATGTATAGGCTGCATATATTTTTTTTATTAAATCATTCTTTAAATAATATAAATCCTGTGGTTTAGGAATATAATCAAAAGCACCAAGTTCTAATGCTTCATACGCTATAACTGAATGCCTTTCACCAAGAGATGATATTATTATAACTGGAATATTCTTTTTTTCTAAAATATATTGTAAAGCTGTTAATCCATCCATGTTTGGCATTTTTATATCCATTAAAATAACATCGGGATTTAATGAATCTGCTTTCTCAACTGCTTCTATTCCATCTCTAGCTATACCAATTACCTTTATTCTTTCATCAGACTCAACAAGAGTTTTTAATATTTTTCTTGTTAAAGGTGAATCATCTGCTATAAGAATATTTATATGTATAAAGATCACCTCAACTTTTTTTATTTTTAATTGCACTCATATTTTTATTTAATTCAATAATTTCATTTTTATTAAAAACTTTCTTTAAATCAATTATAAGTGCTGTTTCCCCATTATAATCACCAGCTCCTCTAACAAACTCATTATTAGATTCAAATTCGATTAAATCCATTTGTATAATTCCTTTAATTCTATCAACAAGAAATCCTATTTTAAAAATTCCTGTTTTTTGAGTTACTACAGAAGCAATTATTAATCTTGATTTTTCTGTAATATCTGTATTTTTCTTCCAACCAAATCTTTTTTTTAAATCGATAATAGGGATAATTTCTCCTCTAAAATTCATAACTCCTCTAACATAATTCTTAGAATATGGTACTTTTGTTATTTTATCTATTTTACCTATTTCCACTATTGAATTCATTTCAAGCGTATATTTTTCATCGTCTAATTCAAATAATATATATTTTTTATCATTTTTATATTCTTTAATATTTTGCTTTTTAAATGATTCATTCTTTTTATTTAATAACTTTATATTTTCATTAAGTATAAACTCCGTATCTAATACTATTACGGACAAGTCTTTGTATTTTATATAACCTTTAAAACTTGTGTTTTCTTTTATTGCAAATGGAATTTTCTTAACATCATGAACTTCCATCAAAACATTTAATTTATCAATTATTAATGCTGCTTTTATTCCATTACTTTTAATTATTATTAATTTCGTATACTCTGTAATGATTGATTCTTTATCATAAAAATATGTATTTAGATCTATAACAGGTAAAACTTCATCTCTTAAACTTATTATTCCTTTAATATAATGTGGCACTTTGGGAATTTTATTAGGAGCAACATAATTTATTATTTCTTGAACATCGCTAATCATAAACCCATAATTTTCGTTATTTAATTTAAAAATCATAATTTTTTTTAACTTTCTTTTTTCAAATTCTTTCTTTAAATTTTTACTTATTTTTACATCAGATACTTTTGCTTTTTTTATTTGAATTATTTTATTAATATCTAATAATATATAATCTTTGTTTTTATATTTTAATAAAGATTCAACAAAATTAGATTCAGATTCTATTTTACTATCTATTTCATTAAGAATTCCCTTAACTTTGTCCACCATTATTCCAAAAGGCTTTTCACCATTTAATATTATAATCTTAGAAAATTGATCATAATTTCCTTTATAACCTAACCGAATCTTTAAGTTAACAATAGGAATTAACTCTCCTCTTAAATTAACCAGTCCTTCTATATAATCAGGTAAAAGAGGAACTTTTGTTATTTTATTTATAGTAATAGCCTCTCTAACTATATTCATAGGAATGCAATAATTTTGTTTATCGAGATCAAAAATCAAATATCTCATAAAAACACCCTCTTAAATTTGTAATTCATTAGACTGATCCAAAATTTCCTTAATTACATTTATTATTTCATTTATGCCCCTCTCATGTTCAATTGATGCCTTTGAAGCTTCTTCAATTGACGCAAAAGATTCTTCAACAGCGCTTTGAGATTGTTCAACAGCTTTTTTCGATTGTTCAATTGCAATAACTATTTCAGAAATAGAATGTGAAATTTCATTATATTTTTCTAACAATATATCAAAAGTTTTCGTCATTTCTTTTAAAACATATATTGTAGAATTTGCTTCTAATATTTCGGAATATGCTCTTTTTTGATTTTCATTTATATTTTCTTCTGATATTTTTAAACTTTCATTTATCTCATCTAAAATATCATTTATTATTTCAAGATTTTCCTCTGCATCTACAGATAAATTTCTTATATCATTAGACACAACGTTAAATCCATTTCCATATTCTCCGGATTTTGCAGCTTCGATAAACCCAGTAACAGCCAACATATTTACTTGAAGGGTTATTTTTTCCATTTTTGAAATTATTTTGCTTATTTTTTTAAAATTATAATCTGTACTTTTAATATTATTATAAATATCTGAGAATTTATCATTTGATAAATTCATTTGTTTTATTAGTATATCAATTTTATTCCTATTTTTATTTGTTTTTTCATATGTTTCTTTTAAATATTTTTCATCCTTCAAATTCATTTGCTGTAATTTATGCGATAATTTTGCAAATTCTTCAACAATGTTGTTCATATTATCCATTTCTTCAGAAAATATAGAAGAAATTTTTTCTAATTGTGAAAGATGCATTTTAATATTTTCAGAACCTTTTGAAGTCTCTTCAATAATACCAAAAAGCTCATCTGTTGAAGTAGATAATAATTCTAAAGAAGCTCTGTCTTCAGTAGAATTTACTATTTTTTCTGAAACATCTACTAAATTTTGTGTGGCTATTATAATATCTGAAAAAGTTTTTTCCTCTTCCTGTAATGATATTGAAATATCCTCTGATTCTCTAGCTACTTGTTCTGAAAGACTAACAACATTTTCAGCAGAAGCTAAATACTTTTCAGATAATTCTGCAAATGAATTAATTATATTTACTTCTTTTAGAATATTTTCTTTGATCTCATTAAAATTATTTTTTAATGTATTGAAATCTTCTCCTATTTCCTTCCCAATATCTTCTTGTTTTTCGAAAAAATCATTTAAATCATCTAAACTCTTTTTCACAAATTCCATATTTTCTTTTAATTTATTTACATAAATATTAATATTTTTTGCATGTGTTTCAGAAATCTCTGCAAAATTTCTGATTTCCTCTGCAACTACTGCAAATCCGACACCATATTCTTCTGCTCTAGCAGCCTCAATTGCAGCATTTAAAGATAATAAGTTTGTTTGATCTGCAATTAAAACCACAGAGTTTATTGTTTCTACAATTTTTTCAGATTTTGTTTTTAAATTTAGAATATTATCATTAGTTCCTCTATTAAACTCTATTGATTTATTAATAGAATTTAATAGACTTTTAACACTATTAATTGATTGTATTACCTGTACCTGAGATTTATCGGCTTCATATAAAATATCATTAGCAAATTTTTTTATTCCTTCTGAGTTTTTATTAATTTGATATATTGCTGCTCTAATTTCATGTATAGAATTTGAAATTTGCTCTGTTCCTGCACTAATCTGCATCATTGATTTAGAAAGTTCTTCAACACTTGCACCTAATTCTTCAACAGCTGCTAATAATTCTTCTGAAGATGAGGTTAAACTTTCAGCTATAGCCTGTCTTTTTAGTTGTGTTTGTTTTCTTGCCTTTTCTATTGCCCTTCTTTTTGCTTCTTCACGTTTTCTTCTTAACTCCTCACTTGTACTATGTGAATCTGGAATTAATAATTTCTTTTCTTCCATTTCTTTTCCTCCTTCCTAAATTTCATAAAATCAGGTCAAGCGGCTTGAGTATCAAAACAACATCTCCATTTCCCAATATTGTAGATCCAAATATATAATTTTGCTTTATATAATCAGGTAATGGTTTAATTAAAAATTCATTTTCTTCAATAACTTTATCTACCAAAATTGCTATTTTATCTTCATTATAATTTATAATAATAAAAGTCATTAATCCGAAATCAAAATTTCTTTGAATAATCTCTTCATATTTATATTTTTTATTTTCTAAAATCCCTTTTAAATCATATACAGGTATTAAATCATTATTGTATTCTATAAATAATACATTAGAATAATTGTGTAAATTACTCTTGTCCAACTTCACTATTTTCTCTATTTCTTCGAAAGGGAATATATATTTTTCTTTACCGCAATAAAACATAACTCCATCTATAACAGACATAGAATTAGGTATTTTTATAATAAATTTTGTTCCATAGTTTACTTTTGTTTCAACTGAAATTGTTCCATTTAATTTCTCTATATTGTTTTTTACTATATCCATTCCAACTCCACGGCCAGAAATTTCTGTTACTTTTTTTGATGTACTAAATCCTGGTTCAAATATGTAATTTATTATTTCATCATCAGGTAAGTTTATATTATATCCTTTCTCTTTTGCTTTCGCCCTTATTACTTCAGGATCAATTCCTTTTCCATCATCAATCACTTCTATAAAAACATATCCTGTTTCATAATAAACATTAACCTTTATTTCCCCTACTTCATTTTTATTGTTTTTTAATCTCTCATCTATTTGTTCAATTCCGTGATCTACTGCATTTCTAATTAAGTGCGTTAACGGATCCACCAAATTTTCTAAAATCAATCTATCAATTTCAATCTCTCCACCTTTAATCTCAAAATTAATTTTTTTATTTTGATCTTTAGATAATTCCCTAATCAACCTTTTATATTTATATAAAAGTTCTTTTATTGGTATCATTTTTAATTTCATTATTTGGTTTTCCAGCTTAGTTGTAACTTTTTCAAAATTTAAAAAGTTCATTTTATATTTTTTGTATAGCGGAGAAGAAGATTCATATAGTTCCTTTAATAAAATAGTATTTTCACTTTTTAAAATCATCAATTCATTTATTAAGTTCATTATATTATTAAGTTTATTAACTTCAATTTTAATTGTATCTGAAAATTCTGGTTTATATTTTTCTATGTTCTCTATTTTATTTTTTCTAAATACCATTTTTTTAAATTCATTAATATTATTTATTACTGCCACTTTATCATTATTTTTTGCCGCCTCTATAATTTTTTGAAATCTTTGAATTAAATCGTCACTCCCTAAACGCTTTAAAGCGTTAATCGATGGTATGGACATACGTTCTATTTGAGTATTATCATATATTTTAGCATTTTCTAAATATTCAAAAAATTGAAAAACTATGTCTAAAAAAATCTTTAATTTATTATCTATTTTATTTGTGTTATTTTTTATACCTTTTAAATAAGAATCAATATTTACAACAGATTTTCCATTTGTGGGTTTTTCTTTACTTTTGATTGTTTTTGATAAATCTTTTAACAAATCTATTCCCTCATAAATTCTATCAATTTGTTGATTTGCACTTTTTCCTACTATAGTATTTTCAAGAAAATGTGCTATTTTCTCTATTTTTTTTATATTTTCTACATATCCTTTAGGTATTTCCATAGATAGAAGCAGCCTAGAAATACCTTTTATACTATGAAATGCCCTCATTAATGTATTTAAAGAATTATCGTTAGGGTTATCTTCATACTCAATTAATGTATTTTCTGCTAAATTTAAATTTTCTTCAAATTCTTCAGTAAAATCATTTAATATTATATCAACAAAATTTTTATCAAATTGCATTTTCATATTATTCATCCCCAAGTGCAAGCTTCACACTTTCAACAAGTGATTCAGGATCAGAAGGTTTTACAATATAAAAATTTGCCCCAACTTCAAAGCCTTTCATTTTATTAGTAGACTTATCAAGAGTAGTAACAATTATAATAGGAATATCTTTGTAATTTTCATCTTCTCTAATTTTTTCTATTAGTGTATATCCATCTAAATTTGGCATATTTAAATCGGTAAGTATTATATCTATATTACCTTCTCTATATAAAATATCTAACGCCTTTGCTCCATCTTCTGCTTCATATATTTCATATCCAGCAGATTTCAAGATACTAGAATGATAGCTTCTTGTCATCTTTGAATCATCGATTATCAAAATTTTTCGCATTTTCTTTCCTCCCTTTAAAAGGCTTTTTGTATAAAATAAAATCGTTAGCTTTTACTATTTGAAAAGCATTTGTTATTCTATTTATTGACTCTGAATGACCTAAAAATATATATCCTCCTTCATTTAACATAAAATAAAATTTTTCAATAATTTTTCTTCGTGCATCATCTGTAAAATATATAAAAACATTTCTACAAAAAATAAAATCATACTCTTTATCTAATTTTTCATATGTCTCATCTTCCATCATATTCAAATTATATATATTAACTTTTTCTTTAACAATATTTTTTACCTCATAAAGGTCTTCAGTTATTTTTTTTAAATATTTTTTTAAATATTCTTTTGGAACATCTCTAATTGCATATTTATCATATAGTCCAATTTTAGCCTTATTTATCATGTTTTCATCAATATCAAATGCATCTATTTTAAATGAATAATTAGCACTTAACATTTCATTTAAAATTATGGATATTGTATAAGGCTCCTCACCTGAAGCACATCCTGCAGATAAAACTTTTATCTTTTTATCTTTTTTATTCTCTAAAACATCCTTTAATGCGTATTCAGCAAACGTTTGCAATTGTGGGAATTCTCTAAAAAAATATGTTTCATTAACTGTAATTTCACTTATTAGCTTAGATAATTCTACTTTAGCATATTCACTATATTTCAAAAAATTAAAATATATCAATGGATCATCAATAGATAATTTTTTCATTCTTCTTAATACTCTATTTTTAAAAAAATAGATCCTTTTATCTTCAACATAAATTCCTGTTTTTTCATAAATATAATCTCTTATTTGACCAAAATCCATTATATCAATCATTTTCCCATCCCCAATTTGCAATCAACTGTTTAACTTCTTCTGAAAGTTCCATTTTTAAAATTTCATTTTTTAAATCACTGAAATTTCTTTCATTAATTATCTCTAGCGCGGCTATAAAATCTGCGTCTTTTAAATGTTTTATATTTGATTTTAATATTTCAAAAATTTGATCTTCATTTAATCTATCCAAAATAATCAAAATCTCATATTTATTTGATATATTTTCTTTTAAAAATATTGACAAAAGATTGTAAATTTCCTGTTTTAATTCAGGATACAAGGATATAATTCGCAAATTTTTGGAGATAAAATCTAAAAATTCTTTCAAAATTAAGGACTTATTTTCTGATTTTTTAAAAAATTCCATCCCCTCAAATATATTTTTTCTGCTAAAAACATATTTAGAGTAGGGTATATATAAATAAGGACTGATTTCCCCTTTAAATTTATCTTCTACAATTTTATCAGTTATATCATTCCCTATTATTGATAGGGTTTCTAATATAGTTGAAATTAAAAATGGATTTTTTGCATTTAATAATTTTTTTGCAATATTTTCTGCATACTCTTTAGCCTCAAGCAATCCAAGATATTCTATGGCTGCAATTTGATTATTTATATCTGGATCATCAAGACATTTTGCTATTAGTTCTATTGCTTCATTTGTATTTGTTCTATACAAACCATCAAGAGCATATTTTCTAAGATCTTTATCTTCTGATTCTAATAGTTTACCCAAAACTTTAACCTTTTTTGAAATACTCAATAAAGAAAGCACAAATTCTTTTAACAATATATTTTCTTCCTTAAAAATATCAAGATAAATATCTTCAGAAATATTATCTAAATTTAAATGTTTTAATGTATAAATTATAGACTCTTGAATAAATAGGTCTTTTTCATATTTTAACAACTTAAACAAATCTTTAGCATAACTGTTTTTATTTTCTTTAACAATAATTTCTAATGCCTTTAATAATTGTGATTTATCAGATGAATAAAGCATTTCTTTTAAAAGCATAAAACCACCTCATGTATATTTACTTTCTATTAAAAAAATAGTATAATATATGTATATAAATTATATCACAAAAATTTTTCTATCAAAAAGGTGATAATAATGAAAATACTTCATATTGATGATTCAAATCTTTCTTTGAAAATGTTAAAATCTTCATTAGCTTTATTTTTCAAAAATGCTGATATTACATCAATAAAACCTGATAAATATTTTGAATATGAGAATAAATTAAATGATTTTGATATTATAATTGTTGATTTAACTATGCCAATAATTTCAGGGTTTGAAATTATTGAAAAATTAAAAAAAGACAAAATAAATGCTTTTATTGTTGTGTATTCTGCAAACGTTCAAAAAACAGTTAAGGAAAAATTAAAAGTCAATATGTTTATTGAAAAACCTGTAACTGAAGAACAAATAATATTATTAAAAAGGAAGTATGAATTATGGAAAGAAAAAAAATAATTACCGGAATTAAAAAATCAGAAAATATATTAAAAAATTTAAGCGGTTTTGATATAATAATGGAATTTGATAATTTATCAATTTTAAAACTACACGAAATTGTTAATGATAAATCTTACATAGTATATCAAGCAGCTGCAAATAAAGAAAAAAAATGGGATTTTTATTTCACGATGCTTTCAGATGATTTTTTGAAATTTTTAGCATTAATAGAAAATTATTCAAGAATAGAAAGTTTAATGGCTGAAGATGTTTTGGATTCATTTCTTGAAATAGGTAATATAATTTGCGGGAACGTTATTAGTATTCTAACAAACAATAACGATGAAGTTAGATTTTCTATTCCTATATTGTTAAAATCTTCAGAAATTAAAGATTTTAAAGTTAATGCTATAAAAATTAAATTTGAAGTAAAAGATACTGATATCGCAGGTTATTTGCTCTTTGCTTTTAATGAAGGTGAAAATAATGAATATTGATATTGAAAATCTATTAATTCCAATAGCCATTATCAATAAAAATGGAAATATAATAAAAAGTAATTTTTCCTTTAGAACTTTTTTTGATAATAAAAATTTTTTTGATTTATTAAATGAAAATTATAGAAATATAATTTATAATGTATTAAATGAAAAGGCTGTGTTTTATTTTACAGAAAGAAAAAATAAAAAAATGCTAAAACTAAAACATTTTTTCACTATTAAAATACACCCTGTTAATGACATATTTGTTGTTGAATTAATACCAAAAAACAAAGAACTTATAGTGGATAATTCTATTAATAAAAAATTATATATACTTTATTCTTTAGTTGATTTTTCTATAAATATTAATAATCTTTATTATTCCTTAAATACCCTTGATAAAAAAGAAGTTATAGAAAATTTTATTAATATATTGCTTGAATATAATTTAATCTCATCTTATTCAAAAGAAAAAATATACAAAAACTATTTTGAAATGTTTAATACTAAAATATACTATAAAATTAATGCTATGCCTATAAATATTAAAAATTATATATTAAAAATCATTGACATTCATTCAAAATCCCTTGAAATTGTTTTTGAAAGTTTAAATTCTAACAATAAAAAAAACTTTGAATATTTAAGCGTTGCCAATAATTTAATTGTAGGTATGTTTCATGAAATCAATAATCCATTGTCTATATCGCTAATGAAAACAGAAATGCTTTTGGAACAAATTGAAGAAAAATATAAAAAAGATATAAAGATAATATCAGATAATCTATATAAAATAATTGAAATAACGAAATTGTTTAAAAATATTGTTAAGGGTGATGAGATTCAATCAAAACTAAACTTAAATGATATACTACAAGATGTAGTAAAATTTATGCGTTATAAAACAAATCAAAATATAAAAATTAATTTAAGTATTAACTTAAGTATACCGCATTATATTATGGGAAATCGCCAGGAATTGATGATTGTATTTTCAAACTTAATAGAAAATTCAATAGAAGCTATAATGGAAAAAGGTGGAAAAGGTATAATAAATATATGTTTAAGTGAATTACCTACATTTTACAATGTTATTATTGAAGATAATGGCACTGGAATTTCAGAAGATAATATAAATAAAATTTTTGAGCCCTTTTTTACAACAAAATCAAAAAGAGGTTTGGGATATGGTTTGTTTTTTGTATATAACATATGTTTAAAGCATAATATCAAAATAAATGTTGAAAGTTCTCCGAGTAAAGGTACAAAATTCATCTTAAAAATACCTAAAATAAAGGAGGAAGAAATATGGCTTGGAAAATCTTAATTGTCGATGATGAACAAGGTATAAGAGAAGTTCTAAAAGATTATATTGAAATGAAATTTGATCATACAATAATTGAAGCTGTTGAAAATGCTGATGCTGCCCTAAAAAAACTAAATGAAGATCAATACCATGTTATATTATTAGACATTGTTATGCCTGGTATGGATGCTTTTGAATTCTTAAAAAAAGTAAAAACAGTAAATTCATTAATACATGTAATAATGATTACTGGAAATTCTACAATGGAAAGAGTTTTAGAAGCCATTGAAGCTGGTGCTGATGACTATATATTAAAACCATTTTCAACAAAAGAAATTGAAGACATATTAAAATGTTCTTTTTCAAAAATAGAAAGATGGAGAAATGCTTTTAAAAACTCATTTTAATTATTATAAATGGATGTTTTTTATTTCTCTATATTTTGAAGCGTCTAAGATCTCCTTTACTTTTTTTACCATTTTATCATTTTCATCTGATAAATCTTTATTATTTTCTAATTTAATTAAGATTCTATCTAAATCCTTATAATTTATACCCATTGCATATTCATCAGTTATTCCTGGTATTAAATCGGGAGATGGTGATTTGTTTATTATTTTTTCTGGTATTTTTAATTCCTTTGCTATTTCAAAAACTTGTGTTTTGTATAAATGCATTATAGGTTCTATATCCACAGAATCATCTCCATATTTTACATAAAAACCTGTTTTTAATTCTGTTTTATTTGTTGTTCCTATAACTGCATAATTTATCTGTTCCGCATAAAAATATAATAACACCATTCTAATTCTATGTTTAATTCTATAATATGCTAAACCTTTTAAAAATTTATTATCTCCTTTATTTTTTAAATCACTTATATAATTTCTTTTTTCAAATTCTTTTTTTACATAATTCTCTTGTATCTTTCTTGGAATAAAAAATGTAGGTGGTTCTAATCTATAAACCCCGATTTTTCTTAATATTGGGGTTATATTTATTATTTTATATTCAATATTTAAAAATTCACAAACCATTTTTGCATCATTTAATGCTTCAGGACTAGAATCCCTTTCTGGCAAAATTAATCCTTTAACATTATTTTTTCCTAATGAATTTACACATAACTTACCCACTACAGCAGAATCTATCCCGCCACTAATACCAATCATCGCCCCATTATAGCCATATTTATTAACACTTTCTTTAATAAAATTCTTTATTTTTTCAATCATAAATATCATCCTTTTAATTTTATAATGATTTATTCAATACATACTTCCATCTATTTAATTTTCTAATACTGTATTCTAATACTTCTTTAACATCATCAACTGAAAATGGTTTAATAATATAATCATCAGCTCCACTTTTTATCGCTTTTATTATATTACCATAATTGTTATAAGCTGTAGCTACAATCACTTGTATTAACGGATTAATTTTCTTAACTTTATTTAAAAAATCAAAAGCATTCATGCCTGGCATCATTATATCAAGAAATATTATATGAATTGATTTTTCTTCATTTAATATATTTAGCCCTTTATCAGCATTTTCTGCTTGAAATACTTCCATATTATTAACTTCATTTAAAACATATTCATTTAAAATTTCTCTTGATGTAAAATCATCATCAACTATCATTATTCTCCATTTCAAACTATTTCCCCCTTTCATAAAAGGTTTTTATTTTGTCTTTCATTTTGCATAATGCTTCTACAACATCTGGAGAATACAGTATTCCACTAAATCGTTTTATTTCATCAAACCCTTCTTTTAACTCTCTTTTTTCTTTGTACACTCTTTTAGAAACTATAGCATCGAAACTATCTACAACACCTACTATTAAACCTTCTATTGGTATTTCGTTTCCCTTTAAACCTTTTGGATAACCACTTCCATCCCAT
>NZ_BAAHYY010000012.1:0-56036 GCF_054657315.1 Marinitoga arctica
TACTTGTGTTTCTGGATATACTTTTCCTTCTGCTGCTTCTACATATAAACTTAAAAATTGATCAAGATTGTATTGATATACTCCTTCGTAATAATTCTTTCCTTTAAACATTTTTGCTCCTCGTTCTTTTATGTATTCTATATACCGCTTTAATAATTTATTTAAATCTAATGTCCCATCTTTATTTAGATATTTTTTTACACTCTCATCAAATGGTTTCATTTGTGTTTTTTCTCCATTGATTTGTGGTTTGAATCTTGTATATAATGCTTTATAATACAATGGTACTTTTACACAACATATACCTTCACAATTGTCTATTACTCCGTTTAAATATAAGTATTTTATGTTTTCATCATATATATTAAATTCTATATTATTTGGTTCAAATAATATTTTCATCATTAATTCTTTTTCTTTATTTGCTTTGTTTATTATATTTGCTATGTTTTTATCTATATATACTCTCATGTAATCATATAATGTTTTTTCAAAATGTTTTTCTGTTATAATATTCTCACCTTTTGCTTTTTTCATTACTAAGTCATATGCTAGTCCATTGGTTAATCCAGGTTGTCCTGCTGCGTTATGCCATATTAATTCTTTTACTTTTTCTTCGAATATTTGTCCTGTTTCTTTTTCGTGTTGGTTTAGCAAATCATATACTTGTTCTTTTGTAAAGTAGGGTACTTCTAAATGTTCGGCTATGTTAAATGGACTTGCATTGTCTTCTAATATTCCACTTAGATATCCTACGCTTATTAATATTACACTTCTTAATTTATAACCAGTTCTCATATGATATATTTCTCTTATTGCATGTAAAAACTCATTCATTATTTCATCATTATTTAATTTTTCAAATTCGTCTATCATTAATATTATTTCTTTCTTTTGTTTTTCATATAAATCTATTATATATTCATCTAATTCATTTATTTTTTTTATTTTTTTATTTTCATAATGGCTATTATAATATACTTTTAAATAAAATTTGATTTTCTTATTTAAATATTCTATAAATTCTTTTTCTGTTTTTATACTTCCTATACTTTCAAAGGAGATAAATATTGGTAAATATTTATCTTTTGTTTTTTCAACTATATCATTTAACAGTGTTGTTTTTCCTGTTTGTCTTGGTGCTGATACTGTGAAGTATCTCCAGTTTTCTATATGATCAAGTGCTTCTTTCATTATTTCTGGTCTTTCTACGTAATAACAGGTCTTTCTATCTACTGGGCCTGACGTGCAGAATCTTTTCATCGTTTCACCCCCGAATAACATACCTCCGGTAGAGATGCAGGTAATAGGAAAAATTAAAAGCTTTCGAATATTGCAGAAAGATATCCTACTGTTCTATCATAATCACCAAAGGCTTCTGCGCTAGTTGTATGATGTAATATTCTTATTTTATTGAAATTCATGTATAGTAACGTATTTATACATCCATATCCGCATGCTGTTATTTGATGTTTTTTTATGTTATTGTATAGTTCTTCAGGATTTTTATTTCTTAATGAATTTATTATTTTTTCGCCTTTTTTCATTGTTATTTCGTGATTTTCATAATGATTTAAGTCGCTTGAGGCTATTATTAATGTACCTTCATCGATAATTTCTTTTAACGCTTCTGATAATTTTTTTGATGTGTGTAATGTTTGATCTCCAAGAACAATAGGTATTATCTTAAATGTATTACCATATAGATATTGCAAAAATGGCAATTGCACTTCTATTGAGTGTTCATATTGATGTGCTGAATAATCTCCTTTTAAATGCAATTTTGAGAGTAATTTTTGAGCCTTTTCATCAACTTCTAATTCACCAAAAGGTGTAAGCCATTTACCTTCTGGATATACAGAAATATTTGGACCTATACCTGTATGATTAGGTCCAATTATTACAACAGTTGATATTTCCCCTTTTTTGAAAACTTCAAAATAACCATACGATGCTGTTTTTCCGGAAAATATATAACCTGCATGTGGTGATATTAATCCTGTTGGTTTAATAAATTCTGATTTTATATGAGGTAATGCAGGAAAATAATCCTCCATTATTTCTGTTAATTCATCATTATCCCCAGGATAAAATGTTCCTGCTACAACGGGATATCTAATCATTTTAGTCGCCCCCATAATTTACTAATTTGGGCCATATAAATAGATTTAAATTATATTCTCTATTTCTTAATTCAGTATTTTTAAATATAAAACCTATGATAGGTAAATCTTTTAAAAGTGGTATGCCAGAGTTTAAATTTTCTTCTTTTATTATTTTTAACCCGCCTAATATACTAACATAATCATTTTTTAATATCATTTTTGTGTTTATTTCTCTGGAATTTTCTGCATTATAACTTGAAACTGCAGATTTTTCCGGTTCTCCTACTTTTAAATTAATATCTAAATCTATTAAATTTTGATTTTCTATATAATTAGCTTCAATTTCTAAATTTAAACCACTTTCTATATATTTAATTGAATTTTCCTGAATTACTGGAACTCTATACACAGATTTAAACATGGATTTTGTTCCAGATTTTAATATTATTTTTGGTTTAGAAACCAATCTAGAGTTTGATTTGGAGTTTCTATTATCCATTTCAAATGCAGTATCTAATATATCTTTATATATTTGTGGAGTTATTATGCCTTGATTAATAGAATCTATTATATCTTTTGATGAAAATTTTGATTCTATTTTTTGTATAGTTTCTTCTAGAATAGATGAATCAACTATAGCTATTTCTATGGATATAATTTTTGGCATCTTCTCATTTACTATTATAACATTTTTTTCTTTTTCTAAATAAAAACCATTTTTTAATAATATTTCTTCAATATTTTCTTTTATATTTTTCAGATTATATATATTTATGCTTTTAAGTTTTTCATTGTTTAGAAGTGCAAAATTATTTGCTTCAGCATATTCTTCCATTATTTGGTATAATGATTTATATTCTGTTATTTCTTTTTTTACTATGCTTTCTTTAAGGGATATTAATTCTTTTAATTTTAAATATTCATTTTCTGAACTTTCTATTTTTATTATCTTTCCTTCTTCGTTTTCAAATAGTATTTCATATGTTATATTCAGTTTTTGCGTAATTGACTTTAAATATTCGTCTTCTTCGTTTTTTATAGTAAAAAAATATGTATGTGTTTGCGAAACTGTTTGAGTAGTTTTTGAAGATTCATTTGTTTCTGTTAATTTTTTTATTTCAGTTGCTTGTTTTGTTTGTCCATATTTTTCATTAAATTCTATTATTGTATTTATTTCGTTTTCTGGTCCTTTTATTATATAATTTTTTTCTATCTTTTGAATTATAATATTTTTAAAAATTTTATTAAAAGGAAACAAATCTAAGTTAGAACTTATTATTTTAATTTTTTCGTTATTTTTTTTGTTATTGGGGTTATCTTTTTGATTAATTTTGTTTTCAAATTCTTGAGGTATTTTTGAAATGATGTTGTTTAATATTTCAATATTTTCTCCTTTTACAATATATATTCCTTCGCTGAATTTGTTTATATTCAAATTTAATATATTTGAAAGTTTTTCTATTGGTAATTTTGTATTTATTATTGTAATTGTTGGTTCTTTTGTTTCTATTGGTTTTGGATTTGTTATTATTTCTTTTTTATTATATATTTGATACGCTTGATTATAATATTGTTCAAAAATTTCTAAATCTTTTTCAAACCCTTCGAGCAATAGCAATTCTTTTGATATTTCTGAATATTGAATATTAAATGATTTTATTATATCTTTTTTGGGTAATTTATATTCAAAAATTTTATAAATTTTATTTTCTATGCTTGTTGTAGTTGCTGGAGTATCTGTTTTTGGTATATTAGAAATAATTTTTTTTATTAATTCTATTTTTTCTTTTTGTCCTTTTAATATGTATAATTCATTATACAAATTTACATATTGAAGGTTTATTAAATTTGCTAAACTTTGAATATTTGGAATATTTGTTTGAATTAGTTCATATGTTTCTTCAGTTTTTATTTCAGATGAGTTTATTATTGGGTAATTTAAATTATATAATGGATTTTTAGATATATAAATATCTTTTGTACTTATGTAATGATAATATAATCCTGTTGAATCAAAGATTATTCTAAACAAATCTTCGGGATAAAAATCTTTTAATGTTAATGATATTTCTTTGTCTGGAATTGGTGTAAGATAATATGCGTTATAATTGAACTCCTTTAATATTAGGTCTAATAAATCTTTTATTTTTATCTTTTTAAATTGAAAAATGTCATTATTTAGTGGTTTTTTACCATATACAATTATTTCTAAATTGTTTTTTATTTCTATATCTGCTGGAAAAATTGTTTTTATTTCTAATATATTATCATATTGATTTATTCTTTTTATTGGACCTTTTGGTAAAATATATTCTTTATTTTCAAAATTTATATCTTTAAATGTTATTTTATAATCTGTTTTTTGATTGTTTTTATATATTTCGACATATGTTGAAGCATTTGTTATTTTAATTATATTTTTATTTTCTATATAGTCTATTTTTATTTGATATGAAAAAAGTATAATTGAATTAATAAGAAAAATGGTTAATATTATTTTCTTCATCTAAGCACCTCAAATCTTTTTTCGTAATTGTTATACAATAACACTCCGTTGCTGAATATTTTTAATACTTTGTAATCTCCAAGATTTGAACCTTCTATTATTTCTTTTAAAATACCTTTAAAATATATATATGCTTTCTTTTTATTGTTTTTTATTATTACACCAGAAAACTCAAATAAATCTGGCTTTGGTGCATCTAATGATTTTTCCCAATATTTTTTTAGATCTATCTCTAAAAAGTTAAATATATTATAATTATATTTTTCATAATCGGATATTATTTTAGTATTTTCTGGAATATCCCTTTTTATATAGATTGAATAATTTTTATTTGAGATAAAATCATAATTGGATTTTAATTTGAATTCCTCTATGAGTACTCCTTTTTCTGCCTTTAATTTTGAGATTATATTATTTAATTCCTCTATTGATATATTATTGTTTGTATATACGCTTTCTAAATTTGAGATTATATATTTTGGAACTAGTAGATCATCTGTTTTATTTTCTATTTTATAATTTAGCACTATTAATGAAATAGTTATTAAGATAATTGAAATAATATATCTAAATATCATTTTTTCATCTCCAGAATTTTATACTGTTTATATAATAAGTCTAGAGTTTTGATTTCTTTAATTTGATATGGGGATATTATTTTTACGCCATTTATTACTTCTATAGTAATGGTTGAGTTTAATGATATAGGTGTATAATATATTTCATTTATATACACATTTGAGTTTATTTGTTCTAAAAAATCCAGAAAATCATATAAATTCTTATTTGCTTTTTTGGTATTTTCTAATCTTTGATTATAATTTTCCATTATACTTTCATTTGATTTTGCAATCTCTATTTTATGATTATATATTTTATTTTGGGCAAATATATATGAAAAAGGCAATAAGAATATTGATATGCCTAGTAATATCCATGAAATTATGTTTAAATAAGATCTTGTGTTTGATTTAAACATAAACAGCATTTTTTAAATCCCCTTTTAATTCTTTTATTATTTTAATTAATAATGATTCGTTTAAGTTTATCTCATTCCCCATAATTTCATTTAAATATACTCCATATATATAACCATTTGATGATTTTTGATATATTATATTATTATCTTTTGATACAAAGGTAATATAATCATCTTCAAAGCTAACATTATCTATATATTTCCATAGTAATAGATTTAAAGGTATGGTGTAATCGAAAAAGAGCGTATTTTTAAACTTTTTTATATAATTTTCTATATATAGGTAATATACTTTATCTTTTAATGCTATATATTTTACTTTTTTTGTTGAGATATCATAATTTCTAGAATTCTTTATTATATATTTATTCATTTCTTTTTTTTCCTCAAAGTCTTTTATTATTCCATAATGATCTACAATATTTATTTTTTTATTTTTAAATCCCTTTTCTTTATATCTAAATATTAATTTTTGATTATAATAATAATTTATTACCATTCTATTCCACTCCATCTAAATGATGATGATATTGGTAAAATAATTAAATTCGCATCATGTATTTTTAAGGTGTTACCAGGACTTTTTAATATGAGATTGTAGAAATTAAAGGTTTTTGCATAATCTTGAGTTTTATATGGTATTTGTTTATATATTATGCCATCAAAATAACTTTGATTAGATATAAGTATTTTTGTATATTGATCATCAAAATTTAAAGAATGATATTTTATTTGAAGAAAGTAGTCCATCATTTCAATAAAATCTATTCTCTTTTTTATTTCATCAAAAAAAGAGAATTTTATTATATATATAAAACTAATGAATAATACGCTTTCTATTAATAATGTTATCATTAATTCAAAGAGTATAAATCCTTTTTTCATATCCCTAAATTACTTATAGTATTAAATATTCCTCCATAAAAACCATATGCTACCTCTAATATTATTATGGATATTACCATTATTAATATTGGTTCCAATAATTTTTTTAATCTTTGCATTTTCTGGTTTAGCTCAAAATTAAGGTCTGCCTCTAATATTTCTAATGGTTGTTTTAAATCGCTTATATCTTTTGATAATGTAATGCTAAAAGCCAATTCTTTTAAATCTGTTTTTTTTAAAGCGTCTACTATATTTTCTCCTTCTTCTATTTGGCTCAATATATTAATTATATCTTCTTTTAATTTTTTTGATGATACTATTTCAGAGCTTTTTTCAAAAGCTTCATATGTTGTATCACCACTTTCAATAAATATTGATGTTGTTTCTATAAATTCTAATAGTGCATATTTTTTGTATATCTTTTTTATAATTGGAATTTTATATAATAATTCATCAAAATTCATTCTGTTTTTTAATAATATTATTACAAAAATAAAGGTTGATAATATAATTCCCGTTAATATCCATGATAATGTAAAGTTGAAATCTGTATTGAAACTTTCTTTGAATATTGGGAGAATTATAAATTGTAGAAATAATAATAAGCTTATTAATGCTGAAAATAATAAAATAGGATAAGCTAATAAGTTTTTGATTTCACTTAGGTTTTTTACTCTATTGGCATATACTTTCTCTAATCTATTTAATACTTTTAATAACTCTTTTTCATCTGAAACCCTTGACATAGATTTTCTAAATTCATAATCAAAGTATATATTCATATTAATAGCCTCTTTGTATGGTACTCCTGTTTCTATATTATTAATTATATAATCTAAAGCTATTTTTATTCTTTGTGATGTGTCTTTGTTATTTCTAATATATTTTATTGCTCTATAAAAATCTATTCCTGTGGAAATAAATGTTTTTAAAATTTTTATTAATTGAAGGTGTTCTTTAATATTTAACTTTTTAAATTTAATATTTTTTACATATTCGAATTTCTCTACTTCTATACTGTTGTTTATACTCTTTAATGCTTCTACTTCATTTTTTCCTACAACATAACCTTTTATTGATATATTAAAATCTTTACCTTCAAAATAAAAAAATTTCATTATATCACCTTTAATATACAATTTATTTATATTTTATCACAATTTTAATTTTTTTATACATTTAATTGATCTGTTATATTTTTATTTATATGATATAATTATTATGAGATTCATAATATAAGAATCGTTAATTTGGTGGAATGCTGATGAAAAAACTACCAATAGGAATACAAGATTAAAAAAAAATAATAACAGGAGATTATATATATGTTGATAAAACAAAATACATATATGATTTAATATCATCAGGAGTTCCAACATTTCTATCCCTACCAAGAAGATTTGGAAAGAGTTTAACAGTATCAACTTTATATTATCTTTTCAAGAGAGAAAAAGAATTAAAAGAAGAATTATTAAAAATAATAAAAGATGAAGGGAAAAAATATGGTATAGAAATAAAAAACGATCACTATAAATATGCATTTGATGATTTAATAATAGAATTATCCAAAAAAGGAAAAGTAGTAGATGAATTTGTGTTTTTAACAGAAATAACAAAATTCACGAAAACAGGAGTATTCTCTGCACTTAATAATTCAAATAAAATATATTTAATAGGAATAAATATCAATTCTGAAAAGAGAAATATTGATGACTATGTCATTGAAAACTTTAATTGAGGTATAACATATTGAAAAAACTGTTCAACTATGGAAATTAAATATAATTAGAATTAAGACGATATGTACTATGATGGAGCTTCATTTAAGAAGGTGAGATTATGATTAGTAAAGTACAAGGTATATCATATCAATATGTACCTAATTCGCAACATGTAAGTACAAAAAGTGTAAAAACTGTTCAACAAACATCTCAGGATTTTGAAAAACTATTAAATGCCATTGTATATCAACAAAATGGTTTTACAAAAAAACTTGTAAGAATTGTTGGTGAAATGTATCAAGGACAAAAATTAGATATTCTTGCATAATGTGGGCTTTTTGCCCGCATTACTTTATTACTATGAGGAGGTAGTTATGATAGTTGATTTACATTCACATTCGATATTTTCAGATGGTACCTATACACCTGAAGAATTAATTTTAAAAGCAAAGAATAAGAATTTGAAATTATATTCTATTACTGATCATGATAATATTGATGCTCAAAAAAACGCTATAGAATATGCAAAAAAATATAAAATAAATTATATTACCGGATTAGAAATTAGTTGTAAATTTAAAAATATGTTTGATATTTTAGGGTATAATATAGATTTAAATAATGAAGAACTAAATGCCGCTTTAAAAAAAGTTCAAAATTTTAGAAAAAATAGAAATAAATTAATGATAGAAAGATTAAATAATTTAGGATTTGATATTACTTTAGAAGAAGTTATAAATGAGTCTCAAGGAGATGTTATAGGAAGGCCTCATTTTGCACGAGTTTTATTAAAAAAAGGATATGTAAAAGACAGAGATGAAGCTTTTGATAAATATCTTGGTGATGGAAAAATTGCACATATTCCAAAAGAAAAAATAGAGCCAAAAGAAGCTGTAAGATTGATTAAAAATGCTGGAGGATTTCCTGTTATAGCTCATCCTAAATATTTAAAATTATCTTATTCTAAATTAAAAGATATTATTTTAGAATTAAAAAGATTTGGTCTTTGGGGAATAGAAGTTTATTATCCAAAACATACTCCTTCTGAAATAAATATGTTTCGAAATTTAGCAATTGAAACCAACTTATTCATAACAGCTGGAAGTGATTTTCATGGTTCTAATAAACCTGATATAGATATGGGAATGAATGTAGAGGATGAATTACTGGAAAAATCTATGAAAATTTTGATGGGGTGACGAAATGAACTATTCTGAAAGAGAAAAAATTTCTACACGTTCTTCTTTAATTTCAATATTTACAAATGCATTATTGGCTATATTAAAAATATTAATCGGTTTTTATACTAAAAGTATGGCTATTTTAGCAGATGGCCTTGATACAGCTACTGATATTTTAACATCTTTTATGACTTTAATTGCCGGGAAAATTTCTAATAAACCGCCTGACATAGAGCATCCATATGGACATGAAAGAGCAGAAACTATTGCTACAAAGGTTGTGTCTTTAATAATTATATATGCAGGTTTTGAGGTTTTAGTTAATTCAATAAATCGATTAATAAATAAAAAGGTTATCATTGAAAATGCACTATATGTTATTATAATAGCTTTTATTTCCGTTATTGCTAAATTTATTTTGTATAAATACAGATTATCAGTTGGAAAAAATATTAATAGTAATGCCATTATTGCTGATGCTTTAAATATGAAAAATGACATCTTAACATCTTCTTCTGTTTTAATTGGTATCGTTGTTTTATATTTCACGGGTATATGGTGGCTTGATTCTGTTATAGCTATTTTTGTATCTTTTATGATATTGAAAACAGGTTTTGAACAATTTATGGAATCTTCTAATGAGTTTATGGAAAGTTCTCCCGAACTAAAGGAAATATATAATATAGTAATAAATGAAACAAAAAAATTTAAGTGTGCAAAAAATCCTCATAAGATTAGAGCTAGAAAATTTGGTTACAAGATTTTTGTGGATATGCATATTGAACTTCCACCAGATATGACTGTCAAAGAAGCTAATGATATTTCTGCAAAGTTAGAAGATAACATTAAGAATAAGATTTCTGATATTAGAGATATTGTTATTCATATTGAACCATATGGTAATGCTGAAAAAGAATGTTTTGGTATTAATTCTGAGAATATAAAAGATTTAAAGGGGGAAAATTAAATGTTTCCAGTCTTACATATTTATCCAGAAAGGATAAAATATAATGCTCGTAATCTTAAAAAATTATGTGAAAGCAAAGGCATTATGATCACTGGTGTTACTAAGGTTGTGTCTGCACATTTAGATGTTGCTAAAGCTATGGTTGATGCTGGTATTACATCTTTAGGTGACTCAAGAATTCAAAATATTATTTATATGAAAGAAAATGGCATTGATGCTGAGTTTATGTTATTAAGAATACCTATGAAATCCGAACTTGAATTGGTTGTAGAACATGTTGATACTGTTCTTGTATCAGAATTAAAAACTGTAGAATGGTTAAATGATATTGCTAAGGAAAAAAATAAAATTCAAAATATTATATATATGGTAGATGTTGGAGATTTAAGAGAAGGTGTATGGTATGAAAATGCCGTTGATGAAATTATCTGCTCTCAAAAATACAGCAATATTTGTTTAAAAGGTATAGGGACAAATCTTGGATGTTTCGGTGGAGTTTTACCAAGCGTTGAAAATATGAATATATTATTGGAAATACGCAATGAAATTGAAGAGATTCTAAATAGAAAATTGGATGTTATTTCTGGTGGTAATTCTGCTGCATTGCCTTTAATTGAAAGCGGTAATTTACCTAATGGTATAAATCATTTTAGACTTGGGGAATCAATTATTTGTGGAACTGATGTAACTAACAATAGGAATGTTCCTGGTAATAGGCAAGATACAGTTATTTTAGAAGCCCAAATTATTGAATTAAAGGAAAAACCCTCTGTTCCTGTTGGCGAAACTGGTTTTGATGCTTTTGGAAGAAAACCTGTTTTTGAAGATAAAGGAAAGAGATTAAAAGCTATTCTTGCAATTGGAGAACAGGATATTTCACCTGATGGATTAATCCCTCTTGACGAAAAAATAGAAGTTTTACATTCAAGTAGTGATCATACTATTGTTGATTTAACGGAATCTGATAATACCTATAAACTTGGAGATACTATTAAATTTAGAATGAGTTATGGATGTTTGTTAAAAGCCATTACAAGTAAATATGTTGAAAAAGTAGTAGAAAAATAATATAAAAAAAGCCCCTTTTCGGGGCTTATTGGTTGTGTTAGATAGCTCTTACATTAACAGCTTGTAAACCTTTGTCGTTTTCTTGAATTTCGTATTCTACTTCTTGACCTTCTTCTAATGTTTTGAATCCGTCCATAGCAATAGCTGTGAAATGTACGAATACGTCGTTTCCGTCTTCACCTGAAATGAATCCATAACCTTTTTTTGCGTCAAACCATTTAACTTTTCCTCTCATACTCTTCCTCCATGTTTCTACCGTGTTACCCATTGCAACTACGGATGTGATTCTCTTCCCTTTTGGGACAATTTAATTATATACTTTTTTTTTATAAAAGTCAACAACAAAATTAAAAGCCCCTTTTTAGGGGCTTGATTGGTTTTATTAGAGTGTGGTTACATTAACTGCTTGTAAACCTTTGTCATTTTCTTGAATATCGTATTCAACATCTTGACCTTCTTCTAATGTTTTGAATCCGTCCATTGCTAAAGCTGTGAAATGTACAAATACGTCATTTCCATCGTCACCTGAAATAAATCCATAACCTTTTTTTGCGTCAAACCATTTAACTTTTCCTCTCATATTTTCCTCCATGTTTCTCCGTGTTACCCTTGTAACTACGTGTGATTTCTCTTATAGTATATACTTTTATTATTACGAACCTACACTTTTATTATTACAATTTAAAAATCCCCATCCTTTTGGATGGGGATAAACTATTTATTATTTATTATTTTTCAACAACTACTCTTTCTTTATTGTCATAATTTTCTATTGTTCCTAAGTATTGGATATATTCTTTAACTACATCTGCTAAAACAAAGCCTGTGTCGTATCCTTTTAATCCTTTTAACATTGAGTATCCATCTCCGCCACCAGCAATATAATTATTAGCAGCTACTTTATATGTTGCATTTAAATCAATAGGTTTTCCATTAACCATAACGTCTACAGGTTTTTTATCTGCTGTAATTTTATATGTCATACCACCAACGTGTAACCATGCACCTTTTCCTGCTGGTATTTTTGCAGCATATTCTAATACTTTCATTAAATCTGCTCCTGTCATTTCAAATACATATGTTGTATTTCCAAATGGTAATACTGTTAATATGTCTCTATATGTAATTGGACCTGGGTTAATTGATGCTCTAATTCCACCACCATTTTGTAATGCAACATCTGCACCAGTTTTCCAAATTAATGCATCAGTAATTAAGTGGCCAAGATTTGTATCTCCACTTCTAACATGTGCTCTTTCACCGTCTAATAATACTTTTGTTTCTCCAATAACTTTATTTAATTCTTCAGAACCCATTGAGTAATAGTAATCAGCAATCATCTTGATGAATGGATCTTCTGGAATTGGTTCTGTTAAATATTCATATTTTGAATTTCCATTTTCATCTTTACCAAGATATTTTTTCATATTAATTGGGATTGGTGCCCATTCATAATCTACTATTTTACCATTTTCTACCCATAAGTCTAATCTTCCTAAGTATTTTCCCCATTCTCCTGCTTGAACAACTATTGTTTTGTTTATGTAAGCAGCTTTTTGCATCAATGTATGTGAATGTCCGTCTACTATAACGTCAATACCTTTAACATCTTTTGCCAATTGATCTGATGTTGTATATTCAACACCTAAAGGTTGATATTCGCCATCATAACCTAAATGACCAAGAACTACAACAATATCTGCTTTTTCTTTTAATTCTGGCAAGTATTTCTTTACTGTTTCTTCAACATTTAAGAATTTTCCACCATTTAAATGAATAGGTTCTAATATTTGTGTTTGCTCTGTTGTTACACCAAGAATAGCTACTTTAACTCCACCAACATTCTTAATGATGTAAGGTTTGAATAATTGTCTTCCATCTTTTGTAACAAAGTTTGCCGATAAGAATGGAAATCCAGCATATCTTTGTTGCATAAATGTTGTTTCAAGTGGATTATCAAATTCATGGTTACCTAATGCCATTGCATCTACACCCATATAATGCAATGCAACAAAATCTGGGATGGCATCTAATTGATCTGATTCTGGAACACCTGTGTTAACATCGCCAGCATGTAAAAACAATACATTTGGATTAACTTCTCTTTCCATATTTACTAATGTTGCTATTCTTGCAAAACCACCAATATCTGGATTATGATACTCACTATATGGCCATACATGCCCATGAGTATCATTCATATGGAAAATAACAAGATGTGTTGGAGCTGCAAAAAGAGCAACTGTAAATACTACCAATAACATAACTAACAACTTTTTCATCTTCATACCCCCTTGAAATATAAGATTATGAAACTAATTATTTTACAAATGTGTTTTTTCTTGAAAATACTAAATCTCCTATATTTACACCTAATTCCCTTGAAACCACTGGACATTTTGACATTAAAACAAAATATATATTCTCATTTTCTTCACTTAATCCTTCAAAATTACCTTGACCTTTTGATATTATTATATCAGCCTGTTTATATGCAATCATAAATTCTTGATTTACATCACTTAATAATGTTCCTGGAATTTTGCTTCCTGAAGGTATAACTTCATCAGAAACTTCCTTTAACTTTATATATTCTGCATCTTCTAATGTAGCATCATTAATTATTGGAGCGCTTCTTACAGCTGAAATTATGTGTATATTAGGATACATTTCCTTTATAATTTTTATAAATAATTTATCTAAGACTAATTCACCTGCATTATCATGAATATATAATAATATTTTGGCTGTTTCCAATGACTCTGCAAAAGAATTAAAATCATCTAAAATAAAATTTTTAACCTTTAAAATATTTTCTAATTCCCATTCCAATTCACCAAAAGAATTTTTTACTCCATAGTCTATAACATTACCCAAAGCTGTAAGCTTTGCTGCATTTTTTAAAACATCACCTGAATTTTTCAAGTATAAATACATTTCATCAAAAACTTCTAAAAAGATATCATTAGATTGTTTCTTCTCTTTTTGAAAATAATCTGTAGTTCCACTATATTCTCCTAACTTTTCATATATAATTCTTGCCATTTCTATTGGCTTTTTTCCATATGTTGAATATTTTATCATTTCAAGCGAAACATTTCTCATAATATCAAATTTTTCCTTTTCGTTTAAATTCTTAAAATTTTTGTCAATTATACTTTTTATCTGTTCGGCTATACAAACAATACACTCATATTTTGCAAACATTATTTTACCCCCGTCTTTTTAGTTCTCTTATTTAAATTATAGAAATAAAATTTTACGTTTTTAATTATTTCTATTGAATAAATGTTGTAATTTATATTAACCCTTTACAACAGCAATAGGGGTTATTTTTGCTACTTTTCTTGATATATTTACCTTTTCTATGATTTCCACAACTTCATCAATATTTTTATAAGTTTCGGGGGCTTCTTCAACAATAGTTCCTTTGGATTTTGCTAATATTTGAACATTTTTATCCTTTAATTCTTTTAAAATATCTTGAAGTCTTAATTTCCTTTTTGCTTGTCTTCTTCCTAATACTCTTCCTGCTCCATGTGCTGAGCTCCCAAAAGCCATTTCCATAGATTTTTTTGTTCCAATTAAAATATAAGAAGCTGTTCCCATATCTCCAGGAATTAATACAGGTTGATTTTCAAATGCACGTGTTGCACCTTTTCTATGAACTATCAACTCTTTTTCTTTTCCATTAATAATATGTTTTTCTAATTTCGCTATATTATGTGTTATGTCATATAATAATTTTATATTATCATTAAATAAATTTTTAAATATTTCTCTTATTTTATGTCCCATAATCTGCCTATTTGCAAAAGCAAAATTCGCTGCTCCGTTCATTGCATAAAAATAAGCCTGTCCATATTGACTATTAAATGGGGCATTTATCAATTGTTTATCTGGTATTTTTTTATTCCATTCTTTTAAATTATCTCTAAATATCTTTATATAATCTGTAGCAACTTGATGTCCTAATCCTCTTGACCCTGAATGTATTGAGTATACAATTTGATTTTCAAATAATCCCCATTCTTCTGCTATATTTTTGTTGTATATTTTATCTACTTTTTGAATTTCTATAAAATGATTCCCAGAACCAAGTGTGCCTAATTCATCTGATCCTCTTTTTATAGCCTCAGAACTTATACTATTAAAATCTGTGTTTTTAATTCTACCTCTATCTTCAATATTATTCAAATCTTCTGAAACCCCATAATTACTATTGATTGCCCAATATGCACCTTTTTCTATAATATTCTTCATTTCTTTAACTGAAAGTTTAAAATTTGTTCTTGAACCTACTCCAACTGGAATAGTATTATATATTTCTGTAATTAATTTATCTATATATTTTTTTATTTTAGAATAAGACAAAGATGTGGTCATAACTCTTACGCCACAATTTATATCAAAACCAACCCCACCTGGTGATATTATTCCTTCTTCTTTATCAAATGCGGCGACACCACCTATAGGGAATCCATATCCCCAATGTATATCCGGCATAGCATATGCGGCTTTAATTATCCCAGGTAAAGAAGCTACATTAATTAACTGTTGAATTGCTTCTTGATAATCGGGATTATTTATAGTTTTTGAATCTGTAAAAATTATTGCATCTACATTCATACTTCCAAATTTTTCAATTTTCCATATATTAGGAGTTTCTCTTACTATTTTCATAACCCCACCTCATATTAATTATAACACAAAAATAAAAAGGCCAAATGGCCTTTTATATTAAAAACACTTCTATATAAATATTTAAATTTTTATTATAATGGTAAAATGGTTCTACCTAATTTTTCATTTAACACCTCAGCCATTGCTGTATATATTGCAGAAGATCCACAAAAAATACCTTCCCAACCTGCAATTGTTTTTATCAAAGCGTTTCCTGTAAAGTCTCCAATTGCTAAAAGGAAAAATAGTAATGTTAATGTTCCAAAGACAGTTTGAAGTGATTTGTTTCCGTTTAATGTTCCAAAGAACATAAATAAAGTAAATATTCCCCACATTAATAGGTAAAATGCTACTGCTGTTGATGATGCTGCTTCACCTAAACCCATTTTTGGCATTGTCCAAATTCCTACTAATGTTAACCAGAATAAACCATATGAAGTGAAGGCTGTTGCTCCAAATGTATTATTTTTTTTCATTTCAAAAATACCAGCAATAATCTGAGCTAATCCTCCATAAAAAATACCCATAGCCATAATCATAACATTTAATTCAAATATACCTGCATTATGAAAATTTAATAAAACTGTTGTCATTCCAAAGCCCATTAATCCTAATGGTGCGGGATTAGCTAACTTCTCTGATATTGTTACATTGTTATCCACATTAAAACCTCCTCTAATTTTTATAAATTCTTTGCTATTTTAAATTATTGAGATTACTTGATAATGAAATTTTTCTTAAGTTTTTTATTGCATATTAAATAAAAAAACCTTAAGCGAAAAAGCTTAAGGTTTTTTATTAATAATCTGCGTTAGATTTTTCTCCAATTACAATTTTTACTCCAGCACTTGCACCAATTCTTTCTGCGCCAACTTTTATCATTTTTTCTGCATCTCCAAAGCTTCTAACTCCTCCAGAAGCTTTTACTTTTAATGCGTCACCTACAACAAATTTCATTAATGCTACATCTTCAACTGTTGCTCCTCCTGTTCCAAATCCTGTTGACGTCTTTACAAAGTGTGCTCCAGCTTCTTTTGATATTACACATGCAGCTATTTTTTCTTCTGTTGTTAAATAGCAAGTTTCTATAATAACCTTTACTGTTTTTTCTTGAGCGGCTTCTACAACTGCTTTTATTTCATCATATATATAATCATATTCTCCTGCTTTTAACATACCTACATTAATAACCATGTCAAATTCATCTGCTCCATCATTTAATGCAATATCTGTTTCATATGCTTTTACATCTATTGGATTAGCACCTAAAGGAAATCCGATAACGGTTGCTACTTTAACTTCCGATCCTTTTAATTCTTCTTTTGCTAATGGAACATATGCTGGATTCACACATACTGAAAAGAAGTTATAATCCTTTGCTTCTTTACAAATTCTTTTTATATCTTCTGGTGTTGTTGTTGCTTTTAAAATTGTGTGGTCTATATATTTAGCAACATCTCTAGGTTCTAATTTTATATTTTTTTCTACAATTTTGAATTCTTTGTTATATCTCTCTATTTCTTTTTTTATTAGTTCTTTTAATGCCATCTTCTCCACCTCACTGATATTCAAGTATGTATAATATAATTTTTATAATCCAAGTTCTTCTGAAATTTCTTTCATTGATTCTATTGAAATTTCAAAGAACCTATTTAGTTCTATTCCTATTTCTTCTATCTTTTTTATATTTTCTCTATTTGCACCTGCTGCAAAAGATTTATCTTTAAATTTCTTTTTTAATGATTTTACTTTTAGTCCTTCTATTTTTTTATCTGGTCTCACTAAAACTGCAGCTGTTACTAATCCTGATATTGGATCTGCTGCATATAATGCGTAATCCAATTTTGTATTTAACGGAGCATGTTCATTATGGGCTAAAATAGCGTTTTTCTCTTCTTCTGTTAATTGATTTCCTAATATTTCTACTGTTTTTTTTGCATGTAATTCTGGATTATTTTTAGTATATTCATAATCTAAATCATGTAAAATACCTATGATTTCCCATCTTTCTTCATTTTCTTTCAATTCTTTTGCTAATCCCTTCATTATAGCTCCAACAGCTAAACAATGATTAACAAGATTTTCATTTTTTACCTGCTCTTTTAATAATCTTATAGCTTCATCTCTTGTCATTCGTTTTCCCCCTCACTATACATTTGACATGTTCTCCATCCAAATAACATTTTTATGCCCTCATAAAATGGTAAATCAAATGAAAAATCATATCTTACTCCTTCTTTTGATTCAAGCCTTTGAATAATATTCTTTATCTTTTGATAAACACCTGGTCCCATCAATTTAGCAACTTTTCCATTTTTTATAGGCTCCATTGTAAATGTTTTTAGTCCTTTTACATGTGAGTCATTTGGGAAGAATATAATTTTTATTTCCCCAAACATTTCTGAAAATTTTTCAAAACTTTTATTTGCCATTTCTTCATTGTTATAATTGTAAAAACCAAGAAAACTAATAATAGCTTGTTCTGGAAGATTTAATTCTGTTTCAAACCTTCCAGAAGTTTCATATTCAAATGCTTCTAAAACTTTCCAATATTTACAATAATCAGGAGGTACATTTATAGCTTTTAAATTTCCATATCTTAATAAACAATTTGAACAAGGAATATTATTTTCAAAATTTTTTCTCATTTGATAGAGTTTATCTCCTTCTTGAGATAAGTAATATAAATATCCTTGATAAATTGAAGCAACATATTTAACTTTTCCTTGCAAAAAAACCTTACTTAGATATTCTTTAGCTTTTACATAATCTTTATCATATAATGAAACTACGAAATGTAGTAGTGGATCGTTAGAACTTTTTGCAGCTTCTTCTGTTGCTTTATATGCTTTATAATATTCCCCATTGTATACAGCATTCATCGCCAATAAAAGATTTGTATATTTATTGTTAGGAAATCTTTTTACAGCTCTTTCAGCAAATTCATAAGCATCTTTTTCTCTTAATAACATTTTTGCCATTCCTAAATTAAAATAATCTTCTGGAAATGATGGATTATCCAATAAGTCTTTAACTTCCTCATATTCGCCTTTAAGAATATGCACAACAGCCGTTTGATTTATATATGAACTTTTGGGTTTATTTAACAATAACTTTTCCATATGTCTTGCCAGTTCGAGATTGGTATTTTTATAATCATAATAATTTAAATCAATAATAGTTTGTACATCATCTATTGGTACAGAAATATATTTTATTTCTATATTTGCTCTTTGTACAGTTTTTTGTTTTTTCTGTTCAATGTTTATTCCTTTTCTTTTTAAATCATTTTCAAATTTTTTCTTCAATTTCATCAAAGCTTTTAAGTTTTCCGGCATATTATCCATTTCTAATCACCTTTCTTCCGATTTTAAAACTATAATATTCAGATTTACCTATAATTATATGATCAGATAGTTTTATTCCTAATAACTTTCCACTTTCTTCTATTTTTTTTGTTATATCAAAATCAATCATGCTAGGTTCACTATCTCCAGACGGATGATTATGTACAATTAATATTGATATAGCATTGTTTTTTATAGCTGTTTTAAAAACATCTCGTGGATGTAATATTGATTGATTTGCTGTTCCTATACTTATTGTATCTATTGATATGGGATTCAACTTGCTATTTAGAGATATACATTTAACTATTTCTTTATCTGAAAATGCCATTTCATCATATAATAAGTCATACACCTTTTCCGGTGAATCTAACTTTAATTTTTCTTTCTCTAAAGACTCTTTATGAAATCTAAATCCCAATTCAAAAACCGCTTTTAAGGTTATAGCTGTGACTTCACCAATTCCCTCTAATTTACAAAGTTGTTTTACATCCATAGAAAATAAGTCTTTTAGAGAATAATCCTTTGAAATCTCTTTTGAAATTTCAAAGACATTCTTTTCTTTAGTCCCTTTTCTTATTATTATAGCTAATAATTCATCAATAGTCAAATTTCTTGGTCCATATTTTAACAATTTTTCTCGTGGTAAATCAGACATCGACAACTCCTTTTTCATATAAATACCAAAATATTTTATTTAAAGGTAATCCCATAACATTATAATAATCACCATTTATTTTTTCTACAAATGATCCACCAAAATCTTGAATACCATAACTCCCAGCCTTATCTAAAGGTTTGTATTTATTTACATAATAATATATCACTTTATCTGTTAATTCATGAAAGTATACCTCGGTTATATCATGAGTTGTTGTAATTTCTGATAATGATCTAAATGTTATTCCTGTTATAACTAAATGCTTTTCACCTGATAATTTTTTCAGCATTTTGTATGCGTCTTCTTCGTTTTCAGGTTTACCCAAAATCTCATTATTAAAGGCAACAACTGTATCTGCTGTTATTAATAATTCATTATTAAAAATTTCTATATCTTTTGATTTTTTCAAACTTAACTCTTTTACATACTCAATAGGATTTTCTGTTGTGCTATATTCTTTTGTATTTGATATTCTAATTTCAAAATCTATTCCTAGTTTTGATAGAATTTCCTTTCTTCTTGGGGATCCAGAACCTAATATTAGTTTCATTCTTTTACACTCCTAAATGTTGATTTTACTACAAATGCATTTGCTAGTGCAGAAAATGTGCCAAACAAAATCATTTGCGGTAAATACCAGAAAATACCTATTGATTTAACAATAAATAACCATCCAAATGTTACCTGTGTTAAATTATTAAATATTGCTCCAACCTCACTTATTCCAATTATACCAAATTTTTTTGTTTTTAAAACTAAATACATAAAAATAGTTGCAATCACACTCCCAAATAATCCCATAAAAAAAGTAGGGCTTAAAAATTTACCCGAAAGCAAAGAACCAAGAATACTTTTAAATATCGCTATATACAATCCATTTAATAATATTCCATCAAAATTTAATGAATATAAAATTGCAAAATTTGAAAACCCCCATCTTGCTCCTGGCAAGGGTATTGGAAAAGGTACTAATGTTTCTAAATAATAAACTGCTGAAGATAATGCTGTTAATATGGCTAATCTTGGAATATTATTTTTTACCATGAAATTATGTCAACTCCTGTATTTTTTTCTTTTCCTATTGGTTTTACAACAACCTTGTTAGGTAAACATATAATTTCTTGAGAAGCATTATCAACCCATCCTGTGTATTCACATGTTTTCAACGGACAATCTGCATCTATAACTCTTACTTTTTCTCCGTTAAATACAACTTTTAGTTTATAATCTTCATCACCACCATAAATGGCATATGTCCCGGGTTTGGTTATTTTTAAAATTTCTTTTCCTTCCCAAAAAACATCTGCTCCTTTTAAATCACTTTTTAATGAATTCTGTATTATCATTATTAGTGAAACTGTTACAACAATTATTAAAACAAAAATCATATCTAGCTTATTTTTTTTCATTTGTTTCATCTCTCTTCTTTTAAATAATAATCAAATCCTGTTGTTTTTAGGATTTTGTTATCATTTGTAATTCCATATATTTGTATTCCATATCTCGTCATAGAGTCTAATCCTATTAATTTATCTCCAAGAATAAAAATTGCTGTTGCCATCGCATCTGCTTTCATTGCTTTATCTGCTATTATAGTTACGCTTTTATAATAATTTACTGGATATCCTGTTTTTGGATCTATTAAATGATGATATCTAACTCCATCTTTTTCAAAAAATCTTTCATAATTTCCTGAAGTTACTATTGATCCTTCTTTTAAATAAACAACTTCTTTTATATCATATGGACCTTTATCTGGATCTCTTATACCTATTGCCCATGCAAATCTTCCAAATTTCGGACCAATAATACCAATATCTCCACCAGCATCAATATATCCTGTTGCATTTGGATCTAGGTCTTTTATTTTTTGAATTGCCATATCTACTGCATAACCTTTTGCAATTCCGCCTAAATCTAACATCGTTTTATCATTTAATAATGAAATTTTACTTCCTTCAATTTTTATAAATTTATAGCTTATTCCTGATAAGACATCGTTTATTTCTTCTTGTGTAGGAATTCTTTTTTCACTATTCATATCATCAAAACCCCATAGTTTAATAACAGCTCCAACAGTTGGATCAAAAGCGTTTCCTGTTAAATCGGCATAATTAATAGCGGCTTTTATTAGAAATAATGTTTCTTTATCTGCAATAATACTTCTTTTCTTATTTAATTGAGATACTACACTTGTATCAATATTTTTACTAAATTTTCTTTCTATTCGTCTCATTTCATCAAAGGCTATATCTGCCAATTTTTCAGAATCTATTTTTTTACTGGATACTACTACATTTACCCATGTTCCCATTGCAAAATCTTTTTTCTGAAAATATTTTGCTAATGGTTTATGAAATATTAAAAATAGGGTCAATGATATGGCTATAATAAGTATAGCAAGATATAGTATACCTTTGTTTTTTAGAATATTATTGGAATCTTTTTTAAGCAACTTTTGCACCTTCCTTTTTCATCTATATTATTGATTTTTATATTATATCCTGTTCTTTTTATTAATAATTCACCACAACTTGGACAATATGTGGATTCATATTTTTCATCCCAAACATTTCCAAGATAAACATAATTTAGATAATTTTTTGCTAATGAATATAATTTTTTTAATTTTTCTATATCTGTTGGCGGTTCATTGTATTTATAAACTGGATAATATCTGCTCAAATGTAAGGGAATTTCTTTTGAAATATTTCCAATCCAATTAAACATTTTTTCTAATTCTTCTATTTTGTCATTACCATTAGTAACTACCAGTGTTGTTATTTCAATATGAACTTTATTTTCATAAGCTAATTTAATACTTTCCATTACAGGTTCTTTTTGACCTGCAATTACCTTTTTATAAAATTCATCGTTAAATCCTTTTAAATCTATGTTCATGGCATCTATATAAGGAATAAGCTTTAATAGCGGTTTTTTATTTATATATCCGTTAGTAACAAGTACTGTCTTTATGTTATTCTCTTTTAAAAGCTTTGCTGTTTCATATACATATTCATACCATACTATAGGTTCTGAATACGTAAAAGCAACTATTTTAGAATTTTTTTTGTTTACAAAATTAACTATTTCATCGGGTTTTAATTTATATATACTATATGGACGTTCCTGAGATATTTCAAAATTTTGACAAAATAAGCACCTAAAATTACATCCCCATGTTCCCAAAGATACTACTTCTTCTCCGGGATGAAAGTGGAATAATGGCTTTTTTTCAATTGGATCTATATTTATTGCTGTAATCTCTCCATAATTCAAAGAGTATAATTTTCCATTAACGTTTTTTCTGGCTCTACAAAATCCTATAACATTATTTTGTAATATACAATTATGAGGACATAATTGACACTTTACTTTTTTGTTATTTAATTTTTCATAAAACATGGTCTTAATCACCTTAAAAATATCTTTCTACAGTGAACCTATAAATTTCATATGGTTCTGATGAATAGATACCCGCTTTTAATTTTGCTATTCTCAATTGTTCTTCAACTGTTTCAACACCTTCTAATGCTGGTAAAAGCACTCCTTTTTTCCATCCACTAACAACAATAACTCCATATATATTCGGATCGAGTTCATCTATTGATTCAACATATTCAGGTTCACTTAAAACATCTACACTCACCTGAATTTCATCTAATTCGTTAATTGAAACTGGTGAAAATCGATAATCTCTTGTAGCGGAAGCTATGCCATTTTCTCTAATCTCAATAGCTAAATTTTCATATACCGGTTCAATTGTACCAATACAACCTCTCAAATCCCCATTAAGCTTATGAAGGGTTACAAAACATGCCGCCCTTCTGGTTAATAATTCCTCTGGTAAATCATCTCTTATTTCTATTTTACGACCATGCTTTATATAATTTTCTATACATTCTATTGCCCATAAAACATAAGGATGATTCCCTTCCATAACCTCACCCTCTTTTTTATTTACTTAAATACCTTTTTTATCTTAAATATTCTTTCATTTCTTTCATGTTCTATTAGAGTTTTTAAAAAATTTGAATTTCTTTCGGCTAACGCTACTGCAATTAAATTTTTGTCATTATCAATTAAGGATACATAATCATTTTTTTTAAATTCATCGTATTTCTCAATATGTTTTAAAAATATATGATTTCCATTTAATGCTCTTTTTACACCTTCATCATTAAGTTCTACTGAAGAAAATGAAAGCATATTAAACATTGGAACTATATCTTTTTCTGATATTTTTTCTAATGGTTTTGCATCTTCGACATTAAACTTTCCTATGCTCAATCTTCTTAATTCTGTTGTAACTGCGCCTAATTCTAATTTATATCCTATATCCATTATTAACGATCTAATATATGTTCCTGATGAAACTTCACATTCAAATTCAAATGTTCCATTTTCATATATTTTTATTTTTTCAATATTATATATTTTCACTTCTCGCGGAGGCATTCTTATTATTTTTCCTTTTCTTGCAAATTCATATAATTTTTTACCTTGATACTTTCGTGCAGAATACATTGGAGGTACTTGCATATAGTTCCCCTTAAAGGATAAAATTGTTTCTTTTAATTTATCTATATGTTCTTTTAACACTTTTTTTTCTTCTTTTATTTCACCAGTAATGTCATATGTATCTGTAATAATTCCTAATTTAGCTTTTACATAATATTTTTTATCTTGATGTTGTAAATATTCCAAAAGTCTTGTTCCTTTATTAATTCCTATAAGTAAAAGTCCTGTAGCAAAAGGATCTAATGTTCCTGAATGTCCAACCTTTTTTGTTGAAAATTTTTTTCTAATCTCATCTACTACATCATGCGATGTAATTCCAGATGGCTTGTCTATTAAAAGAAAACCGTTATTCATTTGCTTCACCTGTATTCTCATTTTTTGAAATCTCATCTAATAATTTATGTATTTTTATACTTTCTTCTATTCCTTTATCTTTATGAAATCTTATTTCTGGCACTTTATACATTCTTATACTTCTTGCAATTAAACTTTTGAAAAAACCTTTCGCTTTTGTTAATACTTCTATTATTTCATCTATATCACCATTTAAAACAGAAACATATACATCTGCATAAGATTTATCTTTGGCCAATTCTACTCTTGTTGCAGAAATAATTTTATTTTGAACCCTTGGGTCCCTTAAGTTATTTATATTCATATTTATTAATTTTAAAATTTCTGATTCTATCATTTCTCTTCTGAATTCTTTAGCCATTTTCTTCTTCCTCCTCGTCATCTTTTTCTGGATTTTCAATAAATGTATCCAATTGTATGAAATCTTTTGATTCTTCTAATTTCTCTTCAAGCTTTTCAAGAAAGTTTAAATATTTTTTACCTGTCATATCAAATTTATTCCATACTACATCAGATGGAACTGGTATATCAAAACAACCAGAATACCCATATAAAATTGAATTTACAGATATATTTGCTAAGTGAACAATATATACGTTCAATGAAAATTTATCTATTTCAAGTTTCTCTGGTTCATCGTGATATGCCGCAGTATATATTACACTTTCTGGTAAATTCCAATTTTCAAATAATAATTTTCCAAAATTTTGATGTGTCATAATATTTAACATATTTTCTGCTTTTGTAAATGATACCTTCTTATGTTCTGCTATATTTAAAACCATTTCTACTGTTTCGGGAGTAATTATACCCATTGCCATTTTACCTAAATCATGCAACATACCACTTAAAAATATCTCTTCTTTATCAGGATAATTTACAATTTGCGAAAGCATTTCTGAAGCTATTGCAACAGACATAATATGTTTCCAGAATTTTTTCGAATCAAGAAATTCAAACTCTCTTCTAAAAAAAGAATCAGCTGTAAATACCCCCAAAGCCAAGTTTCTAACTGTTTTAAATCCCAATATATTTATCGCTTGAGATAATTTTGTTATTTTTCTTGGTAATGCATAGTAAGCCGAGTTACTTAATTTTAATATTTTAGCTACCAATGGCGGTGATTGCAACACTGCATTTTCCAACTCTTTTGTATTTGATGAAGGATTAGAGGTTATATCAATTATTCTTTTTAAAACAAAATCAGGAGTTGGTAATTCAGATAACTTTTTAATAACTTCTTTCATTGTTAGAGCCATACTTATCACATTCCTTTTTTAAACTCTATATAAAATCTTGTTCCTTTGCCTTCTACACTTTTTAACCATATTTTTCCACCTTGTAGTTCTACTAATTCTTTTACCACAGATAACCCAATACCTGTACCGGAAATTTCATATGTTAATGAATTATCAACTCTATAAAATTTTTCAAAAATTTTTTCATGATGTTCTTTTGCTATTCCTATACCATTATCTTCAACAAGAATTAACAATTTATCTTTTTCATCTTTTACTGTTAATTTAATAAATTTCAAATCCTTGCTTTTATCGCTATATTTTATGGCATTATCTATTAAATTAGACAATATTTGTTTTAATCTTGTTCTATCTAAATTAACAATTATATTTTCTTTTGGTAAAACCTTATACATTTTTATACCATTCATTTCAGCTTTGCTTTTATGAGAATTATATACATCATCTATTAATTCGTTTATTGAGAATTTTTCTTTTTTTATATTTATTGATCTCATTTCTAATTTTGAAAAATCAAGTATTTCATCTAATAAATTTTGAAGATGGTCAGCTTCTTTTAATATAGTCTCCATAAAATCTTTCAATGTTATTTCATCGAGTATTTCTAGGCTATCAATAATAGATTCAGAATAGGCTTTTATAGCGGCCAATGGTGTTCTTAATTCATGAGATACTGTTGATAAAAACTCTGTTTTCATCTGATCTAATTTTTTTAATCTCTCTAATTCTTTTGTACCTGTAATATCTGATATTATTACAAGATAATTTTCCTCTATTGTTTTTAAAAAATCAATTGATAAAAAATGATCTTTTAATTCGTATTCTTTTGTTATCTTTTCTCCTGTAATTTCTAAATTCACTATTTCATTTTTTATATATTCTTCTAACTCCTTACCGTACTCTTGCTCAAAACTTATATATTTTGAATTAATAAATATTTTTTCATAGTTTTTGTCAAAAACTGCTAAACCACTTATCATAGAATTTAAAATTTGATTTAAAAAATCCCTGTTTTTTTCTATTATTTCTTTTGTTTCAACTATTTCTTCGTATAGTTGCAACGTTTCTATTACTGAAGCTATTAAAAAACTCATTATATTTAGAAATAACAATATTTCATTTGATATTTCTTCCATCTTTGTTAAACAAATATATATTAAAAAAACTTTTTGAGATTTTGAAAATGGTATTATTAATGCATTATCTCCACTTTCTAACGGGAATATAGAAATTTTCAAAGATTTAGCTGCCCAAGCAGCTAAATCTTTGATTTCCTCTGTAATTTTCTTATTATTTAACTCTTTAAAAGTATCTCCTGTTGGCCATAGAAAATATTCTTCATTTAAATCGATTTGTCCACTTATTATTGAATGTATGGAGTTTTCTACTTGTTCTAGACTGTTTAACGAACTAATTTCTACAACGAGATCCGATATTTTAGAATATGTGTCTAATATTGTTTTTTTAGAATCCATTCTTCACAACCTTTCAACACTTCTTGTAATTATCAAATCCACACCTGTTTCTAAAAAGTTTTTTATTACAATATCACCACGCTTTACTGGTGCTTCAACAGTTGTTTTTTCTATTATTTTCATAGCTTTATCAAATAATCTTAATGGAATTGAATCTGTAGTTTTTACTGAGGCTAAATTATATTTGCCATTTTTTACTTTAACACTGGTAACAAGTATTCTATGTGGATCACTAATTTCTTGAATAGCATATTCTCTTCCTCGAGGACATTTGTTTCCAGAAACTTCTATTACTTCTAATTCTTTTGTATATTCTATTTTTACCTTACATCCCAATGGACATCTTACACAAGTTAATTCTTTAACCAAGTTTTGAGATGAGCTCATCTGCCATCACCTCTATTTCATCAATATTTTCATCAAATGGTTTTAACTTAATAACAACCATTTCTGGAGGTCTTGCCTCATTTTCTATTACTTCAACCCCTAAAGGTTCTACTTTTATACTTGCCCTATCAAAAACCTTTGATACTCGGACATATAATGTAGATTCTTCTGTTGGATCTATATAAACAGGATGGATTACTCCTATATTTTCACCTTTCCTTACTTTTACTTTTTTACCTTTTTGATATTCGCCTTTTGCATATAATGCAGCATATTTCCCTGCTTTTTCACCTTCTTGAGCAACATAATCAACTAGATCAAAGATTACTGTACAATTTCCTGCTGCAAATATCCAGTCTTCACTTGTTTGATTTGTATTTGATACTAAAAATCCTGGATCAGCTTCAACAAAGTCAACTGGTTTCGTTTGTGGAATAAGCCCTACAGATGTTATCAATGTATCAACTTCAAACTCTTTTTCTGTACCAGGAATAGGATCCCATTTATAATCAACCTCTGCTGCAATAACCTTTTTTAAACGTCTATCTCCCTCAACAGCAACTACTGTGTGTGATAAATATAGTGGAATATTAAAGTCTTTTAAACACTGTTGAACATTTCTTTCTAATCCACCTGGATATGGCATAATTTCCAATACGGCTTCCACTTTTATACCTTCTAAAGTAAGTCTTCTAGCCATTATAAGTCCTATATCTCCTGAGCCAAGTATTACGGCCTTACTACCTGGTTTTAAATTTTCTAAATTAATAAATCTTTGAGCTAATCCAGCTGTAAACACCCCTGTAATACGCTTTCCAGGTACAGGCAATGAATTAAAATGTCTCTCTCTTGCTCCAGTTGTCATTACCAATGCTTTAGTTTCTATTTCATGTATTCCTCTTTTGTCAACAAAGGTTATAATTTTATCTTTTCTTACTTCAAGAACATATGTGCCATATAATATCTCTATATTTTCTAGTCTTTCTTTAGCAAATTCCTTAAATTCTGGTCCTGTTAAATCTTTTCTGAAATATTGTAATCCAAATCCATTATGAATACATTGATTTAATACTCCTCCAGTATCTTCATCCCTTTCAAGAAGAATTACATTTACCCCTTCTTTTTTTGCTCTATATGCTGCCGCCATACCAGCAGCTCCTCCACCTATTACAACTACATCTGTTTTATATTTCATATTCTCACCTTCGCATTCACTATCCAGGATCCATCTTCATTTTGATTGATTTCTCTTGGATCTCTTTCAGTATATTCAGCCAATATTTTTAATATTTTCGCTGTACAAAATCCACCCTGACATTCACCAAAAGATGCTCTAGTCATAAATTTTATATCGTCTAAAGTTCTTGCACCGTTATTTATAGAATCGATTATTTCTTTTTTTGTAACTTTATTACAATGGCATACCATTTCTCCAGCATTTGGATCTTTTTGTATAATTTCATTCCATTTATTTCTATCAATATGAACCAAATGAGGTGTTTTTTCAATTTTATGTATATACCCTTCTCTTGGATAAAGATTTAATCCTACTTTTTCTTGAATTAAATATTCTACTACATATTTAGCAATTGCCGGCGCTGCCGTTAAACCAGGAGATCTAATTCCTGAAACATGAATAGTTCCGCTTTTACCAACATTTATATAAAAATCTTTTTTTTCTGTTTCTGGTCTTAATCCAGCAAACGTTTTTACCAGATGTCTTCTAAAATTCAAATTAGGAACTAACTTCATTCCCTTTTCCCTTATTTCCTTTAATCCTTCTCTGGTAGTTGCAGTATCTGTTTTTGATAAAACCCTATTTGCATTTGGTCCAACTAAATATCCTCCATCTACTGTAGGTAAAACCAAACAACCCTTTGATATACCTGTTGGAACAGGAAAGATTGTTGAATTTACATATTTAAAATCTTTTGAGAGAAGAAAATATTCCCCTTTTACTGGAAAGATTTCAGGAACTTCGTCTCCAAATAATTTTGCAACTTCATCAGCATATAATCCTGCTGCATTTATTACTAAGTCTGCAAAATATTCAGATTTATCCTGAAATTTCAATAAGTATTTTCCATTTTTCTTCTCAACTTCTACTAATCTTTTTTTTGTTAATGTCCTTCCACCATTAACTCTAACAGATTTTGCAGCTTGCATAGCAACAATCCATGGGTCAAATATACCGGCTATTTCACAATATAGCGATCTTTTAGCCTTTGGATTGATATTTTTTTCCATTTCAAGTAGTTCTAACTTCTCAATAATTCTAACTTCTTTAACTCCATTTTTTTCCGCTTTTTTTAATAAACTATATATATAATTTGTTTCCTCATCTTCTATTGCAACAACATGTGATCCCACTCTTTTTAAATCAAAATGTAAATCCTGCTGTAACTGTGTATATAATTGATTACCTTTATAACATAACTGTGCTCTTAAACTTCCGGGTGGATCATCATATCCTCCATGTAAAATTGCAGAATTAGATTTTGTGACCCCCATACCAAAATTCGTTTTTGCTTCAAAAAGCCATACATCTTCTACATATTTATTTAATTCTCTAGCTATAAGCGTTCCTACAATTCCCCCACCTATTACAGCAATCAAAAACATCACTTCCTTTCAAGGTTGTACAATTCTAAAAACTTTATATCTTCATCATAATAAAAAAGAATATTTTTATATAATTTCATATTTTTTATATCTGTTCTAAAATATTTATAGTATAGCAAATTAAAGGCAAAATCATAAACATAAATTTCATGTTAAAGGTTAACAATGCTATTCTCCCATTGTCTATGACAAAATCAATAATTTTAAATAGCTCTAACTCTTTTGTTATTTCAAAAGTATTATTCTTATATCTAAATTTAATCAATTTATTATTTGATAATATAATACCTCCATTATCATCATTGTACATTATTTTTCTCAATTGTTTAAAATCCTTTTTATAATAAATTTCAAGATTTTTATTCATAATGTTAATTTCATTTTCTTTTAATAAAAGAATATTAGATTTATTTGAAGATATGGATATATAATTCCCAAAGATTTGCTTTTTTAAAAATGGATAAAATGGGTTAGTTACATCAAAAATCATTAAACTTTTGTTATTTACTGCATAAAGTAATATTTCATTACCTATTTTATCTATATCAAAATCTTTAATTTCATCAATGTTTATTTCAGATACCTTTTTTCCATTTTTATGAATTATTTCTATCATAGAATCAAAAGATAAAAAAAGAAAATTCCCATATTTCTGTATATTATTTATTTTATGATCAGATTTATATATTTGATTTTTTTCTAGATATGAACCATAGACTTTTATATTAAAAATTGATTTGTCTACATGCATTAAAAGTTCATATGGTTTAGTTGAAAAATAGTACGGTCCTAATAAATATTTGTTATTGAATTCATCTTTTATGTTTAAATACCATTTATATTTTGTTCCTGGTAATAGGTTTATTGAATATTTTCCATTTAATACTTGTTTTTCTAAAATTTTCTCGTCATTTTTATATAGAATTAAATTAGTTGTATAATTTACAGGATATTGTATATTCCAAAAAAATTCTATATTTTCTGAATCAATATTATATTGAGAATAGGGATGAATTGTGGTTATTTTAGGTTTTTCTAATTTTAAGTAAAATTCTCTTATTCCTGAATCTAAGGTTTTTTTTGTACTTTTTGCTATTATTTTCCAATAATATTTTTTATTTGGCTGAAGATTGGTTACAATGTATTGGTTTTTATTTCCTTTGTATACTAATTCTAAATTTGTTTCTTTTTCTCCAAGAAAAACATTATATGAATCAACTTTTTCATTTAAATTCCAATATAATTTTATCTGTTTGGAATATTGAATAATTTCATATTTTGATGGCTTTATTTCCCAGGTTATATTTGAAAATCCATATATGAAAAATAATAAAAAAAATAGCATTAAAGATTTTTTCATAATTGCCTCCTGTATCATAATATCAATTAAATTATAACACAAATTTTTTTTAGAAAATATGTTAAGAAATGTATTATTTAAAAAGTAAAAATTCTAATATAATCTATATATAATATATTTAAACTTTTATGATATAATAGAAATCGAAAAAATATTAAGAGGTGTAGAATGAGAATATTGGGAATTGATCCTGGATATGGAAGAATTGGTTATGGTATTATTGAAAGAGTTGGAAACACCTTTAAATTAATTGATTTTGGGGTTATTGAAACTGATAAAAAATCTGATTTAAATGCAAGACTTTTAGAAATTTTTGATAAAATGAATCTTTTAATTGAAAAATACAATCCTGATGAATCAGCAGTAGAAAGTTTATTTTTCTTTAAAAATGTTAAAACAGCTATTCAGGTAGGAGAAGCTAGAGGGGTTATTTTATTAGCTCTTCAGAAAGCCTCTATTCCTATTTTTGAATATACTCCATATCAAGTAAAGCAAGCAATAACAGGTTATGGACGCGCAGAAAAAGGGCAAATACAAAGAATGTTAAAAGTTATATTTAATTTGAAAAAAAACCCTACACCAGATGATGCCGCTGATGCTTTAGCAATTGCCTTTTGCCATGGAAATTTTAGAAGATTACAATAATATTCTTTAATTTTTCAAAATTTTGTTGATAGGCGGTAATGTGGTATAATTTTTAAAACAAACTTTTTTTAAAACAAACTTTTCAGGAGGATTAAAAATGAGGTCGAATATAGGAATAGATTTAGGAACTGCTAATACATTAGTTTATGTAAAAGGGAAGGGAATTGTTGTAAATGAACCTTCTGTTATTGCTATTGAAAAGGATACAAAAGAAATTTTAACAGTTGGAAAAGATGCAAAAAAAATGATAGGAAAAACCCCTGCAAATATTATAGCTATAAGGCCTTTAAAAGATGGAGTTATTGCAGACTATAATACTGCTCTGGCTATGTTGAAATATTTCATAAATGCTTCTGTAGGTTCTTTTACATTTTTTAAACCTACCGTTGTTGTTGGCGTTCCTACTGATGCTACTGAAGTTGAAAGAAATGCATTATATAAGGCTGCTTTAGATGCTGGTGCTGGAAAAGCTTTTTTAATAGAAGAAGCTATGGCTACAGCAATAGGTGTTGGTTTAAATGTTGAAGAAGCGTCTGGAAACATGGTTGTTGATATAGGTGGTGGAACTACAGAAATTGCTGTAATTTCTCTAGGAAGTATAGTTATTTCAAAGTCTGTGAGAATTGCCGGAGATGAACTTGATGAATCAATTATAAGTTATGTAAAGGATAAAACCGGATTATTAATTGGTGAAAGAACTGCAGAAAAAATTAAGAAAAGAATAGGAAATACTTGGCCTAATGAAGAATATGATGAAGAAGAAATCGAAATCATTGGGAGAGACATTTTATCTGGACTTCCAAAGAATATAATATTGAAAGGCCATGAAATACGAGAAGCAATAAATAATCCTGTATCGAAAATTGTAGAGCAAATAAAATTAACAGTGGAAGAAACACCTCCAGAATTATTAACGGATATTGTTATGAAAGGTATTTATTTATCTGGTGGAGGTGCTCTTTTAAAAGGTTTGAAAGAATTAATTGAACACGAAACTAAAATCAAAGTTATTGTAGCAGAGGATCCTCTTACTGCGGTGGCCAGAGGCGCCGGTATGGTATTGGACAAAATTAAAATATTAGAAAATTTAGCTAAACTTCAAAAATAATCATGCTTAGAAAATTTATTTTATATACTATAACCCTTTTATTTATTGCTATACTCTCAACACTATTTCCATATATAAATTCAATTATATCCAGAGTAAATTATCCTCTGGATATTGTTTTTTTTGAAATAAGAAATGATTACCTTTTATTAACTGGAAATTCTAAGTATTTAGAAAATCTAGAAAATATATTATTTAAATATACTAAAAGTATAAAAATTGAAAGTGATAAATATAATTTAGAACTTTCATTAATACCTGGAATTTTTATAAATGAAGATTCAAAATATTACTATGTAAAAACTAGTAAAGAGGTTAAAAATAATGAAATTGCTTTCACTAAAGATGGTTATATAATAGGTTTTGTTAATGGATCTTTGAAAAGTAATAAAACTATTCGTAAATTAGGCTGGGGAAACCATGAAATGTTTGGTTTTTATAATAATGTTGATTTACTAATAAAAGAAAGTGGATATGGAAATGTTATTATAAATATTCCAGAAGGATTTAATATTTTTTCTAACAATTCAGAAGTAAGCATTTTAATCTCTAATTCTAATTGGATTAATAAAAAATTATATATAAAAGGGCGTATATTTAAAAAATCAAATACTATTTATTATTTAATCCCAGATAAATTAAATGATAATATAGTATTTTTTACCGAATTTGAGGTGAAACAATGAGTAATATTTATATTATTGTTATGACTTTAATTTCTTCTTCGTGGGATCGTTGGATGGGTGATGTTTTGTTTTTCTCATTTCCTATAATATTTTTAATTATTCAATATTTATTTAAAGAAAAATTTTATTTTTTCTCATTTTTATATTCAATATTATACTTTTCTTCAAAGTATGATATTGGTTTAATGACAATATTATTTTTTGCCCTAAATATCTTATCTTTTCACCTATTTGGATTCCTAGAAAAAAGCTTTTTAAGAAGTCTTTTTAGTGTATCTATACCTCTATTTTTTCTAGCTTTCATAAATAAGAATTTTTATGTTTTGATAATATCTTATATCTTACTATCCATAACACATTTCATAATTATTGGAAGGGTAGATAAAAATGAACGAATCACGATATAGTTTTATAATTATTTTAATTTTTATATCTTTTGGAATTTTAATTTCAAAAATTGCATATTTACAAATTTTTAATTATAAAAAATATTCTAAAGAAGTTGAAGAATTAAGTACTAAAATTATTACTTTAAACCCTACACGTGGTAATATCTATGATAAAAATGGAATTTTATTAGCCTGGAATGAAAAAGTTTATGTTATAGAAAGTTTTACAGACTCTTTTTCAGAAACAAATATTAAATTATTAAAAAATATTTTTTCTACAATAAGCGATACTCCTGAAACGCTCATTGATAAATTAATTTTCCAAAAAAAATTAACTGTAAATCTCACACCAGCTAATATTAAACAGCTTTCAAATATCAAAGGATTAAGAGTTTCTGAAAAGTTTATTAGAAGATATAAAGATAATACAATATACCCTATTATAGGATATGTTAATTCTGAAGGTATCCCTTTATATGGTGTTGAAAAAACGTATAATGACATTCTCGAAGGAAAACCTGGGTATCAAATTGTAAAAATTACACCGGGAGGTCGTATTGATAAAGTTTTAGAAACTGTTGAGCCAATTAAAGGAAATGATATTTATTTAACAATAGATTATAATTTACAAAAATATATTTATGACGAAATAGAAAAATACAAAAAACCCGGATCTGTTATAATGTCTAATCCATATAATGGAGAAATTTTAGCTCTTGTTAGTTACCCTTCTGTTGAACCAAATCTATTTTCCTCAGGTTTATCTATTCAAGAATGGAAAAAAATAATATATGATACCAAACAACCTTTAATTAACAGATCTATTTCTTCTGTATATGCCCCCGGATCTGTTATAAAACCATTTTTTGCTCTTATAGGATTAGAAGAAGGTGTCTCTCCAGAAGCTACTATTTTTTGTGATGGAAAATTTGAATTAAAAAATTCTAAAGATAAAGTTATTGCTGAATATTATGATTGGAATATTTTTGGACATGGTGTTACTGATCTTGTAAAATCATTAAGAGTTTCATGTAATTTATATTATTATAATCTCGGATTAAATCTCGGAATAGATACCATGAGTTCATATGCAAAGATATTTAAACTCAATGAAAAAACTGGTATTGATTTAACTGGTGAAGTTAATTCTGTATTTCCTAGTAGAACATGGAAAAAAAAGAAATTTGGTCAAGATTGGTTTATTGGTGAAACCGTTTTAACATCAATTGGTCAGGGTTATATGCAATTCACTCCTATTTCTATTTTAAGATTATATAATATTCTTTCAACGAAAGGTAAATATTATAAATTCCATGTTCTAAAAAAATATGTTAAAAATCTATCTGAAGACTCTGTCCCTTATGAAAAAAAATTAGATTTTATTTATAATATAAATACTGTTCATTATTTCAATATTCTAAAAGGATTGATAGAAGTTACCACATACCCTGGAAATAGCTCAGATGGCGGAACGGCATATCATGTTTTTAAAGACTTTAAAGAATTGGTAGCTGGTAAAACAGGAACTGCAGAAGTTACAGGAGGTAAATCACCACATTCATGGTTTGCTGGATTTATGCCAGCAAATAATCCTGAAGTTACTATTGTATCATTTGTAGAAAATGGTGGATATGGTTCTGAGGTCGCTGCGCCTATTGCAAGAAAAGCTTTAGAAAAATATTTAGAATTAAAAAATAAAAAATAAATGGAGGGATTATTATGAAAAAATTAGTGACTTTTATTATTCTTATTTTATCTATATTACTTTTTTCAAATAATCTATTTTTATTCAAGAACATAGGTTTAATAAGCAAAGATTATGTATGGACTAATGAGTTAAAAATTCCTTTAAGAGCTGATGAAAATGTAATATTTGTAGAGAATGCTGAGTATTATAAAATAGAATTTGAAAATTTAGAAAATGTAAATTTTAAATTTATCGGAACAAATGATGATTTAAGGAATATTTTAAGTTCAAGAGTTAATATAATAAATTTAAATCCTTTAATATTAAAAGATGCTTTAACTCCAAATTTCATATATTATTATGATAATTATTTAAAAGTATGGTGGAGAACCGATTTAATAAATTTAAATACATTGATGAATAACAAGATATTATACGCAAAAAATATTAAAGGCATGGTGATTATTTCAAAACCTTTAAAATGGGATTTTTTTTATGATCTAAAAAGTAATGGAGATTTATTTATTACATATAAAATAAACGGAAAAATTGATGAACCTTATAACGTCACTTTAATTGATGAAGCATTTAATATTTCAAATAATAATCAATCAAAAGATATTTATACTAAAACTTTAGCTTTAGAAGCTGCTCCATATGCACCCATTATTGTAAATGAAAGTGCTATAATAAACTTTGGAGAGATACTACCATTTGATGGTGAATTTTCAAAAGTTATTAAACTCGGAACAATAAAAAATTATGAAGATATAAATTATTTGAATTTTAGCTTTTATTCTAATTCCTTTGAAAATAAATATCTCGAAATTATCAGAGAATTTGAAAATACTAAAAATAATGGTTTAGGTATTCCTCTTATAAAGGGTAAGATACATATTTTTACAAAAAAAGATAATAAAGAATTTATACAAAAAGTCTCTACTATTTCAAAAACTAATGAAAATGAAACAACTGAAATCTTTTTAGGACAATCATGGAATTCAACTGCTGACCTACAGATAGTAAATGAATTAAGAACAAAAGATTATATTGATAGAACATTTAAAATTACAATAAAATCTTCAGGAAAAGCAAAAATTGTGATTAATGGTGGAGCAATGAAATTATTAAGTGTTAAAGGAAATTATCTCAAAAAAATTGAAAATTCTGACAAAATAACTTTTTATACAAATGATAATCAAACTTTAGAATTAACTATTAGAAACTACAAATAAGGAGGAAAATATGAATATTGTTTTTGACTTAGATGGAACCCTTGTAAAAACTGAAAATATTGCTTTACCAGCTATTAGAAAAATTCTAAAAGAACTGGGTTATAATAGCAAAATATCTGATAATGAAATATTTAAATATATTGGTTATACTATAGATGAAATATTTGAAGGACTTTTAAAAACAAAAAATAAAAAAACTATTGATAAAGCTATTGAATTATTAGATAAATATGAAACTGAAATAATAAAAATTGAAAATCATAATAAAATTTTTTTTGATGGGGTTTTTGAAGTTTTAGATTATTTAAAAAAGAAAAATCATAATTTATACATACTTTCAAATTGTAATATAAAATATTTAAATGCGCTTTTAGAAAAAGGTTTAAATAATTTTATTGATTCTCCACACTGTGCAGAAATGTATAATTGGCAAGAAAAAGATGTTGTATTAAAAAATATTTCAAATGGAAAGAAAGATTTTATTATGGTTGGCGATAGACATAAAGATATAGAAGCAGCCAAAAAAAATGGATTTATTTCAATAGGTTGTTCTTATGGATTTGGTGAAGATGAAGTAAAAGATGCTGATTATATTGTTCATAATATTAGGGAAATACCCCCAATAATAGATAATTTATAATTATTGGGGGTATCTATTTCTTTATTTTTCTCTAACTTCGAAAATTATCTCTAATTTTAATGAATTATCCCTAAAATCCGGAGGATTTATTTTCCATTCATTTAATTTTGTTTTTGTCTCGTCAATATATTCTTCGTAACATAATTCACAACTTCCAGAACGATAAAATTTTATATATCTAATTTTATCTTTTCCTTCAATTAGATTATAACTTTCATCTTCCTCTTCATATAATACATTTTTTACTGTTTCTAATACTACATCGTCTTTTATTTCATTTTTAAAATATAACTCTACATCTTTATAATTTTTCAATCTTTTAAAAAACCTTTTATGCATATTTCCCTCCTAATAATGGTATTTTTCATTATTATTTATTTTAAATGCTCTATATATTTGCTCTAATAATAATAAAACAGCCATTTCATGCGTAAATGTCATTTTTGATATAGAAAATAAAAAATCGGCATTTTTTCTTATTTCTTCATGATGACCTAATGGACCACCAATGAAAAATGATATATTCTTTTTTCCAATTCTCCATCTTTCTATTTTTTTTGCAAAATCAATAGAGGAAAGTTCTTTTCCTCGTTCATCAAGAACAACTTTAAATACATCTGGAAGAAAATATTTATCAAATTTTTCTTTATCTTGTTTTTTATATTCTTCAGATGTTATTTTATTTAAGTCTGTAGATAATGGTAATTCAATTAATTCAACTCTATCATACTTGCCATTCCATTTTAAATATTGTTCAATTCCAGATTTTATAAACTTAGTTTTTGGTTTTCCAATTACATATATTTTTATCATTTTATCACCTATTCATTATCTAAATAATTATCTTCATTGTTATATATCTCAGTTGTTGCTATTCCTTTGGTTACTAAACCTAATAAGAATGAAAAGGTTATAATTTGACTGCCACCATATGAAACAAGTGGCAAAGGAACTCCTGTTACCGGCATTATTCCAATAGACATCCCAATATTTTCATATACATGAAAAAAAATTATTATTATTGTTCCAAAATATATGTATTTCCAAAATTTTCTTTCTGTTTTTTGAGAATATTGATAAATTCTGTATATTAAAAGCATATATAAAGATATTACAAAAAATAAACCTAGAAACCCCAATTCTTCACCTATAACAGCACTAATAAAATCAGTGTGATCTTCTGGAACAAAATTTGATAAATTCATAAATCCATTTAAATAACCCTTACCAAATATGCCTCCAGATCCTATTGCTCTATTTGATTGTAATGTGTTATATGCAACTCCAGCAGCATTTTTTTCTGGAAATAAAAAACCTATGATTCTTGCTCTTTGATAGTCTTTCATAAAATAAAAAGCAAAAGGTGAAGAAAAGAGCATTAAAAATAATGATGTTTTCCATGTTTTTTCATGTTGTCCGGATACATATGTTAATAAAAACCATAAACCAAATGTAAATAATGTCATTCCTAGATCAGGCTGTTTAAATATTAACCCTAACCCTAATAATGTGGTAAAAGATAGTAAATAATATGCTTTTTTATTTTTTTCAGATAAATATTTTGCAAAAATAATTAAAGTAAATATTAAAAACAAATGTGATGGTTGGATTCCCACTGGACCAATTCTTATCCATCTTCTTGCACCATATCTTGCTCTTTCAAAAAACAATACATATAATAACAATAATATCGTTATTCCATAAAGATGAGGTATTATACTTTTTAAAATTCTTTCTTTTAAAAAGTATACAAAGAAAAAAACTATAACCCCTATAATAGAAAAAACAATTTGTTTATAATAATTCTCTTCAATATATTCACCATAAGTTGCTGTTCTAACCATAAAAATGCCAAAAATCAATAAAGTGAAATATATTAATGGAATAATGTATTCAAATTTTCTTGTTCTTTCAAAAGGCTCAACCTTTACCTTCACAAAAATTTCCTCCTTAAAATTTTAAAATCTGTATTTTTTAAAAATATGTTATAGATAATAATAAATTCGTCTTCAATCTGATATAATTAAATAAACAACCTTATCTTAAATTTATTCATTTATATTCAATATTATATCATATAAGAGGTGTATAATGAAGATTAATATTATTGGGCCGGGTAAAGTGGGGAAGAGTTTATATAATTGTTTCAAAGAAAAAAATATCAATACTTTATTAATTGATAAGACTTTTGATTATTCTAACTTTTTGCTTGAGGGAATCGTCTTAATAACAACACAGGATAAAAATATTGTTCCTATATGGGAAATGATAAGTCATTTTGATTTATCAAAAGTGGAAGGTATAGGTCATTGTAGTGGATATTTGGATTCATCTTTTATTACAGGTATTCCTCATTTTTCTATGCATCCAAATTTTCCTTTTTCCTCAATAAAAAATTGTTCTGAAATAAAAAATATTACTTGGGGTATTGAAGGTGATGAAAAAGGTATTGAAATAGCTAAAAAATTAGTTTCAAATTTAAATGGAAAATATGTTATAATACCACAAAATAAGAAAAAAGCTTATCATTTAGCTGCAGTTATTGCTTCAAATTTTTCATATGGATTAATTAAAATGGCTAGAGATATTTATGAAGATATGGGGATAATTGATTTTACTCATCTTATTGATCTTTCTATTCATTCATTAAATAATATTAAAAAATCTGGACTCAAAAATTCCCTTACTGGTCCTGTAAATAGAGATGATAAATTAACTATAGATGAAGAAAGAAAAGAGTTTGAAAAAATATTTGGAAATACATATATTTATGACTTTTTTATAGGTATTCTCTATAAAATCAAGGAGGAGGAAGAATGAGTATAAAAAAAATATTAAAAATGAAAAATAAAGAAAAGATTGCAATGATTACTGCCTATGATTATTTTAGTGCAAAAATCGCTGAAGCATCTAATATAGACATGGTTCTTGTTGGTGATTCTGCTTCTAATGTAATGCTCGGAAATGATGATACAATGAAAATAGATATGGAAGAAATGCTAATTTTTATAAAAGCTGTTAAAAAGGGAGCCCCTAATACATTTGTTGTTGGTGATATGCCTTTTTTAAGTTATCAGGTATCTGAAAGTGAAGCTATTAAAAATGCTGGATTAATTTTAAAAGCAGGTGCTGATGCTGTAAAACTTGAAGGTGGAAAAACTGTAGCCCCTTTAATAAGAAAAATGGTGGATTATGGAATACCAGTAATGGGCCATATAGGTTTTACTCCACAATCATATAAACAAATTGGTATTTCTTCAAAAGGAAAAAATAAAACAGAAGAAGATTTTCTCCTTGAAAGCGCTATAGAATTAGAAAAGGCTGGAGTTTTTTCTATTGTATTAGAAATGGTTACTGAACCTGTTGCAAAAAAAATAACAGAAACTATTTCTGTACCAACAATAGGAATTGGAGCCGGACGATATTGTGATGGCCAAGTTTTGGTATGGCATGATTTCCTTGGATTAAATAATGAATTTGAACCAAAATTTCTTAAAAAATATTTAAATGGCTTTGATTTATTTAAAAAAGCCATTGAATCTTATTCCAAAGAAGTAAAAGAGGGAATTTTTCCTAGTGTAGAAAATGTTTTTAAACCTATAGAAGGTAGTGATCAGAAATAATAGGTGATAAATTAATACATTTCGATACAATTGATTCCACAAATATTTTTTTAAAAGAACATTGGAAAGAGCTCCCTTCAGAAACAGTTGTTTGGGCCGAGAAACAAATTGGTGGATATGGACGAATGAAAAGAGAATGGGTATCGCCAAGAGGTGGATTATGGTTTTCTGTTTTATTTAAACCCAAGAATAGACCTATGAATCCATGGCATTATGTTAGACTTTACACTATGGCTATAAGAGATATATTGGAAAAATATAAATTAAAAAGCATTATAAAATGGCCTAATGATTTACTTGTTAATGAAAGGAAAATATGCGGAATTTTAGGTGAGGGAATTTATACAGGAAAGACGGTTGCAGCTATTATTGTTGGTGTTGGATTAAATGTAAACAATAAAATACCTGATGAATTAAAAAATATTGCTACAAGTTATGTAGAAGAAATGAATAAGGAACTTAATTTAAAAAAATTATTGAAACAAATTAATACTACTGCTTTTTATAAATATTATATAAAATATTTTAAAAACAATACAATTTCCATTTTCACAAAAGAATGGATAAAAAATCTTAACATTAGAAACGGAGATTTTATAAAAATAATATACCAAAATGAGGAAAAACATGGTAAAATAGTTTCAATACATGGGGATTATATTGAAGTTAAATTTGAAAATGGGATAATAGAAAATGTTTATGCTGGTGACGTTTCACTTAGAAAGGAGAGTGTTTAATATGAACATTGACCCAAAAAAATTAAAGGTTTTATTAACCGAAGAACAAATCTTAAATAAAGCAAAAGAATTAGGCAAACAAATAACTGAATATTATAAGGATATTGATGAGGAGATTATTGCAGTTTGCGCTTTAAAAGGTTCTGTACATTTCTTTTCAGATTTGGTAAAAAATATTGATCATGATATGAAATATTATTTTGTGAGGGTTTCAAGCTATCATGGTGGTACATCATCAACAGGTTCAATAACGGTAAATAGTTGGACAAATGAACCTTTAGAAGGAAAACATGTTCTTATTGTCGAAGATATTGTAGACACCGGAAATACTATCCGATTTTTAATTAATGAAATAAAAAAACAAAATCCTGCTTCAATAAAATTAACCTCTCTTCTGATAAAAAATGCTCATGATCATGGAATCGATGTTGAATTTCCTGGGTTTGAGATTGATAATTACTTCGTTATTGGCTACGGTTTAGATTATGATGAGAAATATAGAAACCTACCTTTTATTGGATACGTTGAATAGATATTTTTTTATTAAATAACTATTTTTTGTGGTATAATATTACTGTTAAATAATGTTAATACAACGGGGGTGACTTTATGCATTTTGATATTAATAAATATGTAAAAAATGTTAGAGATGCTGCTAATTATATAAAAAGTAAAATAAAAAATAAACCAGAAATAGCCATTGTATTAGGTACCGGTTTATATAGCATTACAGAGAAATTAGAAAATACTTTAAGTATATCTTATTCAGAAATTCCAAACTTTCCAGTTTCTACTGCACCTGGACATAAAGGCGTATTAATGTTTGGTGAAATTTCTGGAAAAAGTGTTATGCTAATGAATGGCAGATTCCACTATTATGAAGGTTATACTATGAAAGAAGTTACCTTTCCTATTAGAGTAATGCAAGAATTAGGAATAAAAATTTTAATAGTAACAAATGCCGCTGGCGGTATGAATCCAAATTTTGAGGTTGGTAATCCTTGTATAATAACTGATCATATCAATTTCATGGGTGATAATCCTTTAATTGGTCCAAATTGCGAAGAATGGGGTCCAAGATTTCCTGATATGAGTGAAGCATATGATAAGGAATTAACAGAAAAAGCCATTTCCACTGCAAAAAAACTTGGTATCCCTGTTTATACTGGTGTATATTTAGGTATCACTGGGCCAACTTTTGAAACTCCTGCTGAATTAAAAATGATGAGAAATTTTGGCGCTGATCTTGTAGGTATGTCAACTGTACCTGAAGTTATAGTTGCAAATCATGCTGGAATAAAAGTATTGGGCTTATCTGCTATTACAGATAAGGCTGTACCTGATGAACTAAAACCTGTAACTGCAGAAGAAGTAATAGAAATTGCTAATAAAACTGGTGAGAAAATTGCTGAAATCATATTAAATTTGTTAGGAGAATTATAGTGTGAAAAAATTTTTTTTCTCCATATATCTATTAATCGCATTATTTGCTTTTTCACAAAAGGTGGATATATTTAATAAAATTTTCTATAAACCTGGATTACACATGGAGTTGAATACAGACTCCATGTTTTTGAATTTTGAATACACTCTCTTAAATAAATATTCTTATATTAATTCATCTGAACTTTTAAATTTTGTATGGTCTCAAGATAGAACGCTAATTGGTGGCCAAATGTATGTAGAATCGAGTTACTATACACATGCTATTTCATCAAGTCATGCTATTGGATTATTACAAATAAAACCTATCGTTGCTAACGATTTTGGAATTGATAATCTTTTTAATCCTATTGATAATGTTACTGGAGCTACTGCATATCATAGTTATTTGTATAGAATACTACAATCAGAAAAATCTCAGATTGCAGCATATTATCAAGGACCAACATCTGTAAAAAATTCTGGAATAAATTCATCTGGCTTAAGATATTATAAAAAAGTTAAAAATGCACAAAAAAACTATAAAAATACTAAGATTTATTCTCCATTTTTAATTGGTATTCAAGGAACCGTTTCTCAAAGTTTTTTTGAATTAAATTCATATTCAGGACTTTCTTATAAAAATTTTGAATTTTATTCAACCCAAAATTTTTCATTTATCAAAGATGAAAATATAACAAAATTTGAAGATTTTAATTTAAATTTCGGTCTATTATATTTTCCAAAAACTTCTTTTTCTATTGCAATGTTATATGGAAAAAATATTGAGTCTTTAGTTAGACTTGGATATCCGTGGTCACAAAATATAATATCTTTGGAAAATTTTAAAACTTTAGATTCTTATTTCTTAAACATTGAAAGTAAAAATGGATTATGGCTAAAATTATATATTGATGAAATTTTAAAAATAATAGCAGGGTTTTCTGTTTATGATTTAAAATTTGGAGTTTTATTCAACTCTAAATATAGAGTTGGAATTTATATGAGTCTTTAGAGGTGAGTATATGAATCCTTTCAAAATAATTAAAGATTACTGGGATAATTTTTCTACTAATCAAAAAATAGTATATTCCGCTTTAGTCGCTATTGTATTATTTATATTACTGTTTTTAATAATATTAAACTTAAGACCTAATTATCAGGTCTTAATAAGTGGAGTTGATGAACAACAAGGTGGAAAAATTATTTCAAAATTAGAGGAGTTAAATATACCTTATAAAGTTGGTCCTGGTGGTTCTATTCAGGTACCTGAAAAATATAATAAATATGAATTATGGATGAAATTAGCATTAAATGGTGTTTTAGGAAATCAAGTTCAAGGTTATGAATTACTTCAAAATCAAGGTTTTGGAGCTACTAGTTATGATAAACAAGTAAATTATCAAATAGCTTTAGAAGGTGAATTATCAAAATCTATTTCCACTATGAAAGGGATTCAATATGCACGTGTTCACATAGTTATGCCTTCAAGAACCTATTATACTCCTGCCGAACAATCAAAAACCACTGCATCTGTGTTATTATTTTTAGAACCTGGTGCTACTATAGATACCTCACAAGTTAAAGCTATTATGGATTTTGTAGCTGGTTCTGTTCAAAATCTAAATCCAAACGACGTAAAGGTTGTTGATAATAACTCAAGAAATTTAAGCGCTCAAGTTATTTCAGAAGGAAACATTGCAGATGCAGCTACAAAATTTGATTTAAAAAGGAAAATTGAGGAATATTACACAGAAAAGATAGAAAATAAATTACAAATGGTTTTTGGAGTTGGAGCTATTGTCGTTATACCAGAAGTTGAATTAAATTGGCAGAAATTAGAAGAAGAAACGCGTAAAGTACAACCTGTTAATAAAAGTTCTGGTATTATTATTAGCCAACAAACTGAAACAGAAGAGAATTATTCTACATCTGGAACTTCAAATGTTCCTGGTGTTGATTCAAATACTCCACCTTATACTACACAAACATCAGAAAATCAGAATGGCAATTCCTATAAAACTTCTAAATCCATTACAAATTATGATTTCAACGAGATATATCAAAAGGTAACTGAAGATAAAAATGGTGAAATTTCAACAAAATCTATTACTGTTTTTATAGATTTAGATAAATCACCTATACCAGAAAATGAAACGACAAAAGAACAAATTAAAAGCGCTATTTCAACGGCAACTGGTGCTACACCGAGCAATATTAATATATTATTTACTAAATTCAATAAAGAATTGGAAGCAGAATATCAGAAAATTATTAACCAATCTGAAAGAGCTAAATTTGTTACAATAATAATTATTATATCTGTTATTTTTATTATTGTAATTATATTATTAGTTATAGGTATAATTAATCTCAATAGAAAAAGAAAAGCAAGAAAAACTATTATTGAAAGAAAGAAAAGGCTTGAAGAGGTTGCAACGAAAGCTATTGAAGAAATTGAACCAGAAAGTGTTGAAATTAGTGAAGATCAAAAGATATTTGAAAAACTTACAAAAATTGTTGACAGTAGTTTAGATGATGTTGTTGAAATTTTAAAATATTGGATTAATCAATAAGAGGTGATTTTATGCCTAAAGAGAAAGATACTATAAGTTCTGGGTTAAGAAAAGCTGCAATTTTAGTTGTTTTAGTTGGACCCGAAAGAGCTTCAAAATTATTAAAGGAATTAACTGAAGAAGAGGTTGAAATGTTAACATTAGAAGTGGCTAATTTAGGTAAAATATCGGATGAAGAAAAAAATAAAATTTTAAATGAATTCTTTGAATTGATGAAAGTTAAAGAATTTATAAAAGAAGGTGGGGTGGACTACGCCAAAAAATTGCTTGAGGAAGCCTTTGGACCTGAACAAGCTATTAAAATCATTGAAAATCTTGTTACTAATTTACAGGTTAAACCATTTGATTTCTTAAAAAGAATTGATATTACACAAATTACTAATGTTTTACAAAATGAACACCCTCAAACTGTTGCTTTGGTGTTATGTTATTTGCCACCTGCAGCTGCTGCACAAGTTATTGCAGGATTACCAGAAGATTTACAAGTAGATGTAATTAAAAGAATTTCTATTATGGATAGAGCCACTCCTGATGTTGTTAAGGAGGTAGAGTCTCGTATGAAAGACAGGTTATCATCATTTGCTGCTCAGCCATTCAGTCAAGTTGGAGGAATTGAAACAACCGCTGAAATAATGAATAATATTGATCGAACTGTATCAAAAAATATTTTTGATAGATTATCTGAATCTGATCCAAAACTTTCTGAGGAAATTAGAAAGAAAATGTTCGTATTTGAAGATATTCTTAAACTTGACGATAGAACTATTCAAAGGATACTTAGAGAAGTTGATACACGTGATTTAACTTTATCATTAAAAGGAGCTTCAGAAGAACTCAAAAATAAAATTTTATCAAATATGTCGCAAAGAGCTAGTCAGATGATACAAGAAGAATTAGAATTTATGGGTCCTGTTAGATTAAAAGATGTTGATGAAGCACAACAAAGAATTGTTGCTATAATAAGAAAACTTGAAGAATCTGGAGAAATTATTATAGCCGGTGGAGGAGGAGAAGAATTAATTGTTTAATCGCAAAGTAATCAAAGGACAATATGTAATTTTTGAATCTTCTGAAGATACTAAAGAATTAGAAAAAGAAGTATCTGAAGATATTGCAAAAAAAATTATTGAGGATGCCGAGAAGAAAGCTCAAGAAATTATTGAAAAAGCAAGAGAAGAGGCTGAAAATATTATTAATGAAGCTCATTTAGCTTATGCCGAGGAAGTTGAAAAAGGTAGAAAAGATGGAAAACAACAAGCTGAAGATGAGCTTAATTCGCTTATTGAACAATATTCTTTACAATTAAACAATATATTAGATACATTAAAAAAATCTGTGGATTTAGAAATATATAATTCTAGGATATTATTGTTTAATATACTAAAATTACTGATAAATAAATTTTTAAATGTTGAAATTTTCTCTTCTCCAAAATGGATTGAAGCATCTTTAAATAAGATTTTAGAAAAGTTTGTTAATCTTGACTATATAAAAATTCATGTTAGTTCGGAAATTTTACATAAATTTCCTCAAATAATTGAAAACTTTAGGAATGTTGATAATATTGAAATCATTGAAGATATTACTTTAAAAGGTTTATCTATGGTTGTTAATACCAATATGGGAAATATTACTATTGATACTGAAGAAATCATTAAATTAATAAATAATATTATAGAGGAAGAATTAAATAATGAAGAATTATGACAAAATATACGCTAATATAGAAAGAAAAATAAATGATTTAGATGTTTTTTCTTTAGAAGGAGTAGTTGATAGAATAACAGGTGTTGTTATTGAATCCAAGGGACCAGATGTGTCACTTGGAGATTTGTGTTCTATAACTTTAAAAGATGGAAATAAAGCTTTATGTGAGGTTGTTGGTTTTGTTGGAAATAAAATTTTATTAATGCCTTTTGAAGATGTTCATGGATTATATGTTGGAGCTAAAGTAAAAAAATTAAATCGTAAAGTCTCAATAGGAATAACTCAAAATTTACTTGGAAGGGTTTTAGATGGTATAGGAAGACCAATAGATGGAAATCCTTTGTATATAGAAAAATATCGTTCTATATATTCTCCACCGCCAAATCCTTTAATTAGAAATAAAATCGAAGAACCATTATCTGTTGGAGTAAAAGCTATTGATGGTTTAATTACTCTCGGAAAAGGCCAAAGAATAGGAATATTTGCTGGTAGTGGTGTTGGTAAAAGTACCCTACTTGGTATGATTGCAAGAAATACTTCAGCAGATATAAATGTAATATCATTAATTGGAGAAAGGGGTAGAGAAGTTAGAGAATTTATTGAAAGAGATTTAGGGGAAGAAGGATTAAAACGTTCTGTCGTTGTTGTCTCAACCTCTGATCAACCAGCTTTGATGAGAACAAAAGCTTTATTAAGTGCTACTACAATTGCAGAATTTTTTAGAGATTTAGGTTATAATGTTATGTTAATGGTTGATTCATTAACAAGATGGGCTATGGCACAAAGAGAAATTGGTCTTTCAATTGGCGAACCACCAGCTACAAGAGGTTATACTCCCAGTGTTTTTGCTGAGTTACCAAAAATATTAGAAAGGGCTGGAAATTCAGATAAAGGAAGTATAACTGCAATATATACTGTACTTGTAGAAGGTGATGATTTCAATGAACCAATTTCAGATACAGTAAGAGGTATCGTAGATGGACATATTATTTTATCAAGAAGGTTAGCTGAATCTTCACATTATCCAGCTATAGATGTTTTAGCAAGTATTAGTAGGTTAATGTCTTCTGTTGTTACATCTGAACATCTTGATGCAGCATATATTGTAAGAGATATTATGGCTACATATAATGATGCAAAGGATTTAATAGAAGTAGGTGCTTATAAAGAAGGAACTAACAAAAAAATTGATATTGCAAAAAAAGAAATAGAGAATATAAATGAATTTTTAAAACAAGGAACTTTCGAGAGACCTTCATTTGACGAAATTGTGAATCAACTTGTCAAACTTGCAGAAAAACTAAAAATATAATAAAAAAGTATTAAAATTTTCTAGATTGGAGGAAATTATATGCCTGCAGAAATTCTAATTCCTTCTATTGGTGTTGGAATTGCATTATTATTAGCACTATTTATGAAGATTTCAAAATTTTTTCTATCACCACATGCTTGGCGTAGAACGCGAGAGAGTATATCTGCCTATCTTTATATATTGCCATCAATGATAATTTTATCAATATTTGTTTTTTGGCCAATTATATACTCGTTTGTTTTGAGCTTTTTTAAGTGGGATTTCAAAAATCAGGCAAATCCTCAATTTATAGGTTTTGAAAATTATGCTCAACTTTTTAAACTAAAGCACCCTGTTGACATTACATTCAATGTAGCATTTTTAGGAACATTTTTTATTATATTCTTTGCAGTATACTTATTAAATGTTCTTTTAGATTCAAAAAGAATATCTAATAAAACTATTAAAACTACTGTATTTATTAATACTATAATTGCATTAATTACTTTTGTTTTATGGAATCATATAAATTACCAAATACAATGGATTATTTTTCTATATATAGCTTTTTATTATATTGCTATAGCTGCTGCCAAAAAAATAGAAGGTGCTCCTGATAAATTATTATTAAGATTATTAATTTTTGTTGGTATTTATATTATTGGAATTAAATTAATAAAAATTCCCGAAATTGTGAATTTTTTAAGTATGGCAAAAGAAGAGGCTGATTTCTTAAAAGCTATATGGAATACGAGTTATTATGTTTTATTATCAATGCCTATAACAATTTTCTTATCATTGATAATAGCCCTTTTATTTTATCAAGAAATTAGTGGAAAAGTCTTTTTTAGAACTATATATTTTATTCCTTTTGTAACAAGTGTTGTCGCCGTTTCTTTGGTATGGCAATGGATCTTTAATGATAATGGATTATTAAATTATATTTTATCTTTTTTTGGTGTAGATAAAATTTTATGGTTAAAAGATGAAAAATGGACTATACCTACTATTGCTATTATTTCTATATGGAAATTAGTTGGATATTATTCTATTATCTTTTTAGCCGGTCTTCAAAATATTGATAAAAGTTATTATGAAGCGGCTGAAGTTGATGGGGCAACAACATGGCAAAAATTCGCTTATATTACATGGCCATTATTATCCCCAACAACATTTTTTATATTAATCGTGTCTATGATTGGTGCATTTAAGGTTTTCTCAGAAATTTTTGTTCTTTATTCAGGACTCCCTGGCCCTTATAATAATAGCGGTTTAACTGTAGTTTATTATGTCTTTGAAAAATTCTACGGTGAACAAAGAATGGGACAAGCTAGTGCAGCTGCATATGTATTATTTGGTATTATCTTAATTTTTACTTTTATACAATTTGTAGCTGGAAAAAAACGCGTTCATTACGATTCTTAAGGGGGTCTTAGAAATGTCTTGGAATAAATTTTTAAATACAATGAGCACTTTAATTGTGTATTTATTAGTAATAGGTGGGGCAATTGTAATGATTATGCCTTTTGCTTGGATGGTTGTAACTTCATTTAAAACAGGTAGTGAAATAGCCCAATGGCCACCAAAATGGACATCAAAAAACTTTAAATCTGAAATAACTGTGAATATAAAAAATGCTCCTTCTACAGCTATTGGAAATCAAGGAAGTATTAGTTTAGCAGAATTTAGAGCCAAACAAAAAGAATTTCTTTATGATCCATATAAAAAGGTTATTTCAATTGAAGATGATCCTGTAAAACGTGGTTTAGTCACATTAACATTTGATAATTTGAATTATGCAAATAATGATGAATTAAAAAGCTTGATAGATAAAATAAAAGAATATAATGCTAATTTTCCTCTTGGGAGAGATTTAGCAAATGAAATAAATACTCTTGAAGATACTCCAAAAAACTTTGAAGATTTTTATTTTAGCTTATATTCAACATCAAGTGGATTATTTAAAAAGTCTCAAATATTAAAAACACTAAACAAAGAAATTCTAAATTCTATAGATTATATAGATAAATTCTTAAAGGTTTCTTTAAACAGACTACCATATTTAAAAATCAAGGAAACTGATAATTCTATAATAAAAAATGAAAAATTAAAGAAAAAAGAAGAATTAAAAATTTATCTAGAAAATCTAAAAATAGAACTAGAAAATTTATCAACTCTTATAAAAGAAAATTCTAGAGGAACGGGTATAATTTCAAATGATATTATTCAAAAAATTATTGAAAAAATTGATTCTATTAACTTTATTTCATTTACTGATATGTATTTAAGAAATGTTAACAGATTATTGGAAAAAAATATTTATAATACCATTGTATATAATAAAAATACTTTAAATTTCAAAATATTCTTTGAAAACAATTTTAATGAATTACAAAAATATAGTCCTAATCAACTTATTGTAAAATTTAAAATACCTTCAAAAGAGGTTATGAAAAATAATTTCTTTAAAGCTTTGGAAAAATCTGACATTCCTGATAAATTTAAAAATATTATAAATAAGAATATTGATATCTCAGAAATTAAAGATAATTTTGTTTTAAATATTGAACATGATTTTAATAATATAGTCTTAAAAAAATTAAATATTAAATCTGAAGATTTATCTAAATCTTTGATGATAATTAGAACTCTTTCACAATATACAAATGTTACACTAGAAAATATTGATTCATATTTGAATATTTTTGATAAAAAATATATAACTGAAAACAATATCAATAAAACTAATTTAATTGAATTATCTAAAATAAGGATTGAATATAATAATATACTTGAATCCTTTAATAAATTGTATTCAGATTCTATATCTATTGTGGATCTACTCGAAGCACCGGATATAATAGATAAAGTATATTATAGAAATTATTCAACTATTGAAATACATTTCAAAGATATTTATGCTTTATGGTTCTTAGAAAATGAACCAACTATGAATGTTAAATTCACTCCTTCTGAAATTTTTGCAAATGTTTTCCAAAATTACGTTGATGCATGGCATGCTGCGCCATTCTCAAAATATTATATTAATACTGTATTTATGGCTACATCTACAACAATTTTTGAAATTATAATAGCTGCAATGGCTGCTTTTGCATTTGCAAAATTGGAATTCTGGGGTAAAAACTTTTTATTCACTTTATTTCTTGCAACAATGATGGTTCCTGGTGAAGTTATGTTAGTTCCTAATTTTATAACAATTAGCAAATTTAGATGGTTAGATACATATTATGCTTTGATTATTCCATGGATAGTAAGTGTATTTGCTATATTTTTATTAAGACAACAATTTATGACTATTCCAAACGATCTATGGGATGCGGCAAAGATTGATGGAAGTAGTAGCTGGAGATTTTTATGGACAGTTATGGTTCTTTTAAGTAAACCTGCTTTAATTACTGGTGCTTTATTAAAATTTGTAGGAAGTTGGAATGCTTTCTTATGGGTTTTAATTGTAACAAAATCTCCGGAAATGAGAACATTAGCCGTTGGATTACAAACATTTACTACTGAATCTGGTACATTATATAATTTATTGATGGCAGCATCAACATTCTCTGTAATTCCAATTATTATTTTGTTCATATTTATGCAAAAATATTTTGTAGCAGGAATTGCTCGTTCAGGATTGAAAGGGTAATATGGAAAGAAAAAAAATTGTTGTTGGAAAAAAGAAGAAAAAATCAAAAAAAACTATTAAAATCTTTTTATATTTAATCATAACATTCATAATAGTTTATTTTAGCATACAAATGGTTCGTATGTTGTTTATATATACTGAATTATCAAATGATTACAAAAAAACACAAGCAGAATTTGAAAGATTAAAAAAACAACTTAATGATTTAGAAAGAGAAAGAGATATGATAAAAAAAATATTAGAAGAAAAGGGTGTGACAATAAAAGATGGAAAAATTAATTATAACTACATCCCACAAACCATCGAAGGAACAACTTCAGCGAGCGAAACAACTCGCTGAAGAATATAATTTAATTTACAAAAATAGAAGGCATTTAAAAATTCAGAATATTTATTTTGTTGTTGAAAAGAATCTTACTGTAAAAGTTAAAAAGGACGATTTTGAATTTTTCTTCCATCCTTCTATAGTAAAGATAAGAATGAAAAATTATATTTCAGATAAGAAAGATTATTTACTAAATAATATGAATTTAAAAGGTGATGAAACAGTTTTAGACCTAACTTTTGGTCTTGGGAGTGAAGCTTTATTAATTGCTTCTCAATTAAAAGAAGGAAAGTTAATTGGTTTAGAAGGTTCTTTTCCAATATTTTTTGTTGTAAAAGAAAGTATAAAATATTATCCTTTTAAAATAAAGTGGATAAAAGAAGCTTCAAAAAAAATAGAGATTATTAATGAAAACTATAAAAAATATATAAGAAAACAAAAAGATAATAGTTATGATATTATTTACTGTGATCCAATGTTTGAAAATCCTGTATTTGAATCATCAGCTTTAAATCCATTAAGGAGATTTGCTGTGTATGATGAGCTTGAACCTTCAGATATTGAAGAAATGAAAAGAGTTGCTAAAGATAAAGTAATTATAAAAGCTCACATAAAAGATTCTATTTGGGAAAAATATAAATTTGATAAAATAGATGGTAGTAAGAATTCTGGTGTATTTTATGGGGTGATTTATTTAAAATGAAAATACCTGTTATACTAGGTCCAACTGCTGTAGGAAAAACAGGAATATTAACAAAACTTGGAAATGAGTTTGAGGTTATTTCTTGTGATTCAAGGCAGATATATAAATATATGAATATTGGAACTGCAAAACCAACAGAAGAAGAACAAAAAAAAATAAAACATCATTTAATTGATTTTGTTGAACCTGATCAATATTATAATGCGTATATGTACAGACAAGACGCTTTAAAAGTTATAAAAGATGTATTAAATAAAGGAAAAATACCTGTTATTTCTGGTGGAACGGGATTATATTTTGATGCTATATATAAAGGTTTTTTTGAATCACCAGGTTCCATAACTTTAAGAAGTTATTTAAGAAAATTAGAAACATCACAACCTGGGATAATAAGAGATATTTTAAAAGATGTTGATCCTGAAAGTTATTTAAGAATACATAAAAACGATTTAAAAAGAAGTATTAGAGCTCTAGAAATTTATATTATTTCTGGAAAAAGAATGTCTCATTTAATTAAAAATCATAAAACGGAATCTCCTTATGAATTTAACATAATTATATTAGATAGAGATAGAAAAGAACTTCACGAAAGGATTAACTTAAGAGTTGAACTTATGTTAAAACAAGGACTAATTGAAGAAGTAAAAAATTTATTAAATATGGGTTATAACAAAAATTTAAACTCTTTGAATACAATTGGATATAAAGAAGTATTAGAATACATTGAGGGTAAATTTGATTACGATAAAATGGTTCATTATATAAAAAGAAATACAAGAAGATATGCAAGAAGGCAAATTATTTATTTTAGAGGATATGAAACTGCAAAATGGATTAATCTAACTGAAGAAAAAAATTCAATAAATAAAATTAAAAACATTATATTTAAACATTTTGATTGAAATTTTGTTTTTAAATTTTACTTAAAAGGGGGAGTAGGAAATGGCTGAAAAATTTAATTTGCAAGAAAGATTTTTGAATTTATTAAGAACAAATAAAATTGAATGTAAAATTTACTTTGAGGGTGGTTTTCAAACAACAGGTTTTATAAAATCTTTTGACAATTTCACTATTTTGTTAGAAAAAAAAGGACAACAATCTCTAGTATATAAACATGCTATTAAAATGATTGTGCCATCTAAATATGTTAAGTTATTCCAACAAGATAATCAACAACAAAATCAAGGAGATAACTAAAAAACGGTTAATAAATATACTTAATTAATCCAGAAGAATATCTTCTGGATGTTTAACTATAAGGAGGTCTATTATGAAAAAATTAATTATTATACTAATTGTTCTTTTAAGCATCGTATTTTCATTTTCGCAGCGCTTTTTGCCACCTGTAAAAGATTCATATTTAACCTCATCATTTGGAGAATATAGAGATACAGGTGATAGCCCTCATTTTCATCTTGGAATAGATTTTTCATCATTTTCAAGAGTAGGATATCCTGTAAATGCTGCCTCTGATGGATATGTTTATAAAATTTGGGTAAACCATAAAATATATGGAAACACTT
>NZ_BAAHYY010000013.1:0-52872 GCF_054657315.1 Marinitoga arctica
GTCCATCTATGGTGAAGTAATAAAACAGTATAATTTTGCCGATAGTATCAACCTCATATCCGTGTTATAATATAATATATAATAATAATTTAGAGTAGATATAAAAACAATACTATGTGGAAGCTACATTTAAAAAATAAATGCTAATACGGAGTTGAATTTTATGTCTGAAATAACAAAAAAAGCACTAGCAAATTCATTAAAAGATTTAATGAAAAATAAACCTTTAGCAAAAATCACTGTTAATGATATTGTAAATAATTGTGGTTTAAACAGACGTACATTATATTATTATTTTCATGATATATATGATTTATTAGAATGGATTTTTATTACAGATATGTTAGAAGCTGTTGGAGAAAATAAAACATATAAAAATTGGCAAAAAGGATTTTTAAATCTACTATATTATTTAAAAGATAATAAAAAAATTATTTTAAACGCATATCATTCAATAGATAGAGATCGTTTGGAATTACATTTATATGATACTGTTGCAAAATTTATTTATGATGTTGTTGAAGAATTATCAAAAGGAATAAATGTTTCAATTGAGGATAAAAATTATGTTGTGAAATTTTATGAAATAGCTCTTACTGGTATGATAATAGATTGGATAAAAAATAAAATGAATGAAGATCCTAAAATCTTAACAGATAAACTTAATAAAATTATAGAAGGCGATATAAAAAGAGCATTAAAAAAATTCGAAAAAAGCAAAAAATAATACAAAATAGTTTTAATATTGCAAGTATATATTTTAATGTGATGGCTGATTTAAAAATTTTTAAATACATTCAATTGTTTATAAAAACCAATTTTGAAAATCCGTCAAAAATATAAAATTAGATAAAAACTAATAAAAACATCTCTGGAAATCATCTGGAGATGTTTTTATTATGAATATTTTTGTATCTGATAAATAATCTTATTGTTTCAGTAATAAAAATAAAAACTATTATAAAATGCTTCCAAATAAGAAAATATGTGATACCAAAAAAAGTGAAAGCATATAAAAAATCAATAATTTTATTTTGTTTATTTTTTACTATGATATAGAGAATATAAGAAAAAATCAATAATACAGAAGATATTAAATAATTTTCTATATTTTGTCTTGTAATAAAATTATTTGATATGATTGATAATAACAAAAATATATTTGGTTAAATTCTTCAATTTTTTGAGAGTCTGTCCAATTTTTATACCCGCTTTGAATACAAAAGGATTAATAATAATCATATAGAAATTATATTAATTATTACTGTAATATTTTTTGAATTTATAATGTTTGGAATTGCAAAAAATTTATCATTATATGTAATATTTCTAACTTAATAAGTTATTTTATTATTTCTATATATAAGAGTGTAATAGCTATATCACTTCTTTCCTTATGTATAATAAGGTCTTTTAAAAAGGGCCTGTTTTTTAGTATCTGGAAAATTTTTTACAGATTATAATACATACTACCAAAAATAATTTATAATCTAAAAGATGAGGCTTGTTAGCCTCATCTATATTACATTAAACCTTCAAGAGATGTATCTTTTAAAAGCTTTTTTACAAAAAATTCTGCAGGCAAAGGTTTTCCACTATATAATGTTTTAGTTGCATTTATAACATGCCTTATATCATATTTACTTGGATAAATTTCAGGAACTTTTTTATCAAGATTCAATAATTTATAAACTGCTATAATTGCAGAACGCACAGAATATTCCACTGTGAATACACAATCATTTTCTATCTCTACAAATTGTCCTAAAAATGCTAAGTTAACGCTTCCTTTTGGTACAACTTCCGGTCTATCTCCTTTTACACGTGGCATAAATTGACTTGTTATATGAGGCATCATTGCAGGTATAACAATAGCACTATCTACTATCTCTTCCATTAATTCTCCTTCTACACCAAGATGATATAATAATTCTCTTAATAATTCTTCACCTGTACATTCACTCATCTTTTTCTTTATATAATTACCTTCATTATCTGGGAATAAACCATATGCCCATAATACCAATACATTATCTGGCTGATTTGCAAAATGTGGTTGCCTACTGCATGTAACACTCATTAGCCAATTTGAATCTTTAATTGTTACAATACCTCCAGTTACAACTCTTCCAGAATATGGGTCTCTTCCTGTTAGGTCTCTAAGAACATCTGCCATTTTTGAATCTTTAAATGTCATTGTAAATGATTCCCATTTTGTTTTATCGATATTTTCATAGAATACTTCTGGTCTTCCAAATGCTGGGTCTTTTGCTGCAATATTTTTCCATAAACTCCATACTGGTCCTAATTCAGTATTCAATTCAGGAGCTTTATCCATACTACCCAATGTTGAATTTTCTGTCATTGATCCATTTATTACAAATACTAAATCATCTCTTGTTGTTTTTATATATTTTTTCTCTCCATTTTGAATTAAATGAATACCTGTTACAACCTTTTCATTTTCCGTTATATCTATATCAAGATCTATAACTTGTGTGTTGTTCACAAAATTAACACCATGTTCTTCTAACCATCTTATTAAAGGAATTACAAAAGAATCATATTGATTATATTTTGAAAATAAAATATCTCTTAATTCTGTCATACCCGGTAATAAATGAATAAATCTTTCCATATATCTTTTCATTTCTACTACACTATGCCAATTTTGAAATGCAAACATACTTCTCCATAATAACCACATATCTGTTTCTAAAAATGATGGATCAAAAAATTCTTCAACTGTCATAGCACCTAAATCTTCTTCTTTCATTAAAAATAATTTTGTTAGTTGTTTTATATGTTTTTCCTCTAAACCTAATGTTGGAACTGGAACTCTTTCACCACCACTTTTAATTACTCTTTGTGCTGAAACATTAGGATCCCAATCATTTATTTCTTTCATTTCATCTAACACTGTTTTGTTTGGATCTTCAAGAGATGGAATATCTGCGAACATGTCCCATGTACATTCATAATGCTCTTCCATTTCTCTACCACCACGAATGATATAACCGTTTTCGGGATCTCCTATACCATCTAATGCTCCGCCATTTATATCTTTTCTTTCGAAAATTGTAATATTTTTTCCATCCATATGACCGTCTCTTATTAAATAAAATGCTGCTGCTAAAGATGCTATTCCTGATCCTACAAGATATGCTTTTTTGTTTTCAATTCCTTTTGGTTTTTTTGGATTATATTCTCTTTGATATACACTCACTTTTGATAACCTCCTTCAAATTTTTCTGACATGATTAAGTATAAACCATTTGTTTATTTTTGTAAATAAACAAAATTGCTTATATGTGCAAACTTGCAACACATTAGGCAATTTGTGAAAATGTAAATCCTATAAAAAATATAGCGACCTGAGGCCGCTATATTTTTATTTTGATGTAATTATTTAATATAATATTTTTGAAACTTTCGGAAGTTCTTTGCCAATCAATAATATCAACTCTAAAAGGTAAATCCGAATCCTGAAAATCTTCTTCAATTTCAAACAAAGTTGTTAAATTTATCTTTTTTCCACAATCAATAGCAATATCAAGATCAGAAGATTCATTTGAATTACCAGTAATTCTGGAACCAAAAATTATTATTGTGCAATTACACATATATTTTCTTAAAATTTCTATAATTAAATTAAAATATTCCTCTTTAATATCAAAAGTCATTTTTTTCTTTAAGCCTCTCTAATAAAAATTTAGCATCGTTTATGAATTCTTTTGATACTTCAAAAACTTCTTCTGCAATTTCCATATTATATGTGTGAGACGTTAAATTCCTATATTTATGGTATTTAAACCATTTTTGAACATTATCTATAAGTTTATTTTCATAGCTTAATCTAAAAAGCTCTTTTCTTGGTATGCCATCTACATAAATTTTCCCTATATTTTCTTCAAGCCATCTTTTCATAAATTTCCAACATAATTCATATGTAAATTCAAAGTTCTGTATAACTCCGGTTTTAATTCCATATCTAAATGTTAAATCAAGAGATTCCATAAATTCATTATCATTTGTTTTTTGTATAAGCATATCCAGAGAATTTATAGCTTTTTCAAGACTGCTAATATCTAATGCCATAAAAATCTCTCCTATTCATTACCAGCAATATCTGTTTCAGATATAATTACAGATGGAACTATAGTATCACTAAATGAGATCCACATATCATTTCCTATTTTTTCCACTTTCTTTAATATTTCAAGGAAATTACCTGATACAGTGATTTGCTCAACTCCTCCAACAATTTCTCCATTTTCTACCTTTAGTCCTTGTGCTCCTAGCGAAAATTCTCCAGAAATTGGATTTGCACCAGAATGTAATCCTTCTAACGAAGTTATAATAATTCCATTATTTAATTCCTTAATTAATTCATCAAAACTTTTTTCACCTGGTTCGACTAATAAATTTATTGGAGATATTCCTCTTCCCCCAGCATTACCTGTTGATTTTTTATTTTCTTTTTTTGCCGTTTTTAAATTATATAAAAATGTTTTAAATTCACCTTTTTTGATAATATCTTTTTCTGTAGTTGGAACACCTTCTGAATCAAAAGGTGCATTAGATAAAGATCCTTCATAATATGGAATATCCTTTATGGTTAAGATTTCACTACCTATTTTTTCATTTAATTTATTTTTTAAAGGAGACATATTCTTTTGCGCATTTTCTGCTGAAATCATAGGTATTAACATTGTAGCTAATAATGATGCAAAAACATCATTTCTAAAGATAATTCTATATTTACCGCTCTTTACTGACTTTGCTCCTATTTTTAACTTAGCTTCTTCTAAAGCTTTATTTGCAATATCTTCAACATTTAATTTTTCTGGCAATGGTGCAATACCATACCAAAAACCTGATCTAGGAGATACATCTTTAGCAACAACAGATAAATATGCATATCCCCCATCACCTTTATATATTTTATCCAATCCCAAAGTATTTGCCATTGCTATTTCTGTTGTTTGATGTGCATATACTGTCATAGGTACCATCATTATTTTTTCATCTTTAGATGCTATTTCAAACATTTTATTTAATTTTTCCATTTTTTCTTTAACACTTAATTTTTCAAATTTTCCATAATACGATTTTATATCTAAATATTCACCAGAACCGTCATGAAACATATTTTCTTCATTAGAGTCAATAATTTCATAATTTGTTATAGCTTCTTCGAGTAATCTCTCTGGATTGTCAAAAATAGTTGTTGAAGCAGCTCCTATTTTTCCATCTTTTAACACTTTTAAAGAAATTGAACTACTATTAGCATCTTTGTATTCATCCATATTTCCATTTGCTAATCTTATTGAAAATTCATAATTTTTAGAATAAGAAATTTGAGCTTCAAAACCTTTCTCTTTAGCTAATTTAAATATTTTATCTTTAAATTTATTATATGTCATTTGTTTCGCCCCCCAACAATTATTTCAGAAACCCTTATAGTTGGTTGTCCCACATCTGCAGGAATGCTACCAGAAATTGATCCACACATTCCTTGTCCTCTAGCAACATCATTTCCTACCATATCTATTTTTTGAATTATTTCATATCCTTTTCCTATTAACGTGGCACCTCTAACTGGTTTTGTGATTTTCCCATTTTCTATTAAATATCCTTCATTTACAGCAAAATTAAATTCACCAGTTGATGGGTTCACAGAACCTCCGCCCATTCTTTTTGCATATAGTCCGTATTCTGTATTAGCAATAATTTCTTCAGGATAATTATCTCCTGGCAAAATAAAAGTATTTGTCATTCTTGAAGTTGGTGCAAATGTATAATTTTGTCTTCTTGCACTTCCTGTAGGTTCCATATTCATTCTTCTTCCACCTAATTTATCTATCATATAGCCTTTTAAAATACCTTTTTCTATTAGTAAGTTCCTTCTTGTTGGAGTTCCTTCATCATCTATATTAGTTGAACCCCAAGCGTTAGGAATTGTACCGTCATCAACAGCAGAAACGCATTCTGCTGCAACTTTTTGTCCTAATTTGCCAGCGAAAACAGAAGCACCTTTTGCAACAGATGTTGCTTCAAGAGCATGCCCTACGGCTTCATGGAAAATAACACCACCAAATTCATTTGCAATAACTACTGGTAATTTCCCCGCAGGTGCAGGCTCAGCTTTTACCATTTTCACTGCGGTTCGTGCAGCAACTTTACCAGCTTCTTCTACATCTATTCTGTCAAAAAATTCAAATCCCATGCCAGCTCCTGGACCGTAAAATCCTGTTTCCATTATTCCGTTTTCTTCTGCAACAGCAGAAATCATTAATCTTGTTCTAACTCTATTATCTTCTGCAAAAACACCTTCAGAATTTGCGACTAAGATATTTTGATTATATTCCCAGTATCTAACAACTACTTGTTTTATTAAATCGGAATAGTGTTTTGCAGAATTATATGCTCTTCTCATTACATCAACCTTTTTCTTTTTTGATATATCTTCAGGATATAATAAAATAACGTGCTTATTTTCATATGATCTTTCTGTAAGGTTCAAAGTTAAATCTCTTATTTTAATCTCTCCAAGAGCTTCACCAACTCTTTTTGCAACATTTAATATACTTTCTCTACTTAAATCATTTGTATATGCATATACTGCTTGAGTATTAAAAAAACCTCTTATTCCAATACCAAAAGTATTTCCTGATGAAGCATTTTCAAGATCTCCATTTTTCATTTCAAAAGTATTTGTATATCTTTTTTCAACAAACACTTCTGCAAAATCTCCACCATATTTTAATACAGTGGTTATTATTTCATTTATTAAATCTTTACTTAACACTATTTCACCCCCGAGTTGTTAGTATAATACTATTATATCATACAATTATATAATTAGTAAAGCTAATCATATAATTGTATTTAATTTTATAATTAATATATATAACTAATTAATTAGCTTTACTAATCAATTAGTTAAGGAAAAGCATCCTTTAAGACGAAATATTAATTGAATAAGATTTTTTGGAGGTTAAAAAATGAATTTAGAAAAAATGATTAATGATGGTAATTTTAATAAAGTTATAGAATTTTTTAATAATAAAAAAGAAAAAAGTGAATCTGATTATTTGTTTGCAGCAATTGCTTATTATAATTTAAATCAAAAAAATAAAGCCATAGGTATATTGAAAGAATTATTGAAAATAAATCCAAACAATTTAGATGCTTTATTTAATCTATCCAGTATATACTATAAAACAAAAAATTGGAATAAATTGAAAGAAACTGCTTTAACTTATTATAAAAATGATCCAAATGATTGGGCTATAAACGATATGTTAGCAGATTTATTTTTATTTGAAGGACATTTTGATAAGTCTATATCCTTTTTAGAAAAAGCATTTAATAATGCTAATCAAGGTGTGGAAAGTTATTTTAAAGAAAAAATTCAAAAATTTAAAAATAAATTAGAAAATGCAAAAAAACTACCCAAATTAGCTTTTATTTGTGCAAAGGGACTTGATAACTTTATAAATGATATTATAGAGGGATTATCAGATGAATATTGGGTAAGAAAATTTATAGTTACGAAAAACGAAGAAATATATCAAGCAATAGACTGGGCAGATATTGTATGGTTCGAATGGGCAAATGAAGTGGCGATTATAGGGAGTTACTATCAAAAATTAATAGGGAAACCTGCAATAATAAGACTGCATAGTTACGAATCTCTTTCCTATTATCCAACAAAAATTAATTGGAATAATATAGACAAGTTAATTCTTGTTGCTGATCATATTAAAGATATAATCAGATCTTATATTCCAAATATTGAAAATATGGTGGATATTGAGATAGTTCATAATGGTATTAAATTAGATACTATAAAATTTAAAAAAAGAGAAAAAGGTTTTAATATCGCTTGGGTTGCGCATATATCACATAAAAAAAACCCTCCCATGATGCTACAAATAATAAAAAAATTAGTTGAAAAAGATAAAAGATACAAACTTCATATTGCTGGGGACTTTCAAGATTTAAGGTATGAAATTTATTTAAAACATATGATAAAAGAAATGGGTTTAGAAAATAACGTTATATTTTATGGTTGGGTTGACGATATGGAAGAGTGGTGGGAAGATAAAAATTATCTTCTATCTACTAGTATTCATGAAGGTCATCCTTACAATGTTATTGAAGGAATGGCTAAAGGTATAAAGCCTATTATTCATAATTATTACGGGAGCAAAAATCAATGGCCTAATGATTTAATATTTAATAGTGTTGATGAAGCTGCTAATTTAGTTATAGAAACCAAGTATGAATCTGAAAAATATAGGGATTTTATTGAAAATAATTATTATTTCAAAAAAATGCTGAATAACATAAAAAAAATAATACATACTCTAAGTAATAAAAAAAATGATATAAATAAAATGTTAGAATTATCTTATAAAAATCCGGAAAATTTTAAGAATAATGAGTATATTTTTAATTATTATTTAGATAGGAAAGAAATAAAGAATTTTATGGAATTTACAGAATATTTATTAATAAATGGAAGGCTTGAATTAAAGAAAAAAATAGATTATTTTCTAAGAAATTTATATTATAAATTTGAAAGTTATGAAAGATTCGAATATTTATCAGATAAACCTTTTATATATCTTGAAAAAGAAGGAGAAAAATATTTAAATAAATATTATAATAAATACTTTTTGTCAAAAAAGGAAAAAGATGAGAAAATTCATTTCTTATATATTTTAAATGGATTAGATTATTTTCAAATATTGTTTAGATTTGTTTTTGAAAGTATAATCAATAGTCATAATGAAAATATAGAATATCATATTTTAAGTTTGTTAGATGAAAATAGTTTCAATAATGCAGAATATGCTAAAAAAATTTTAGCTAAAAATAATATAGATTTTTTTATTCCTAGCCCATCGGAAAATATGGAAGATAGAATAATTCAATACTATAAGTATATAGCGAAAGTTAACCCTGATATATCTTTTTATCAATCATTTTATTTAGCACCATATGGCATATTAGTATATCCATTATTAAAAAAAGTTTCTAAGATAATAGGAAGACATATTACCCAAGATATAGAACCCTATTTTGATAATAAGGTAGATTTTGTGTATACAGGATTAAAAGATAAAAATATTTTTACGAAAAATATATTTTTTAAATTACCACCTGTAAATTCGGAATTAATAAATAAAAATAAAGACATAAAAAAAGATTATAAAATATTTGAGAATAACAAAGTTATTATTTCTATTGGAAGAGCTGTAAAATATTATAACAAACACTATTGGAATGTAGTGAAAAAGTTATCGGACGATATTGAAAATATTACCTTTGTATATTTTGGTCCTAATTATGAAGGTATTTTCAAAGAATATATTCCACAAAAATATATATATAATAAAAAAATAATGTTATTAGGCGCAGATTTAAATGCGCGTGCTTATTTAAAAAGTTGTGATTATTACATAAATTCTGCTCCTAATGGAAGCGGAATTTCATTTAATGAAGCTTATTATGCTAATTTACCAATAATAACTTTTGTTAAGGATTATGATTATACAAAAAAATCAATAGAAAATAGAGTAAATTCATTACCATTAATGTTTTATAAAGATGCGCTTAAAATTTTTCCTAAATTAGGAGATTATGAGGAATTATATCAATTTGCAAAAAAAATTATTATTGATGAAAATTTTAAAAATTTTGTTCAATCCAAGAGAAAAATAAAAAATAAAGATTTGGAATATAAATCATTTGTTGGAGAATTTGAAAATTTTGTTATTAAATTATTAAAGAAGGCGGGAAATAAATCATGAAAATAGCGATATTACAACCAAATTATTTACCCTGGAAAGGTGTTTTTGATATGATTAATCTTGTTGATGTATTTGTTTTTTTAGATGATGTTCAATATACAAAACATGATTGGCGTAATAGAAATAAAATAAAAACCAAAAATGGTGCTCAATGGATTACTGTCCCGGTAAAGTCTAATAGCATAAAACAAAAAATATATGAAGTAGAAGTTTCAGATAAAATTAATTGGCAAAAAAAACATTATTACTCATTTTTAGCTAATTACTCAAAAGCAAAATATTTTAAAGAATATGAATTTTTAATAAAAAATTTTTATATGGAAAAAAAATGGACAAAATTAAATGATTTAAATATATATACTACAAAAAAAATTGCAGAAATTCTAAAAATAAACACAAAGTTTGTTAAATCTTCAGAATTAAATATATTAACTCAAGATAGGAATCAGAGGATAATAGATATTATTAAATATTTTAATGCAAAAATATATGTTTCTGGACCTTCGGCAAAAAACTATATGAATATTAAAAAATTTGAGCAAAACAATATTCAGATATATTTTATGAATTATGATTATCCAGAATATCTTCAATTATATGATGGGTTTATTCATAATGTAACTGTTTTAGACGTAATATTTAATTGTGGGGAGAAATCCTCAAAATATATTTTTCAAAATAAAATTTGAACGGAGGGGAAAAATGCAAAAAAATTTTGATGTTTATTATGATAAAGAAAAATTAAAGAAAATATTACTCCAGAGAATAAAAGATGAAGAAAAAAATATTTTTCCAGAAGTTGTACTAATAGATACTATTTCTTATTGTAATTTAAAATGTTTTATGTGTCCTCATAAGAATATGAAGAGAAAACCTGGAATAATGTCTTGGGATTTATATAAAAAAATTATAGATGAAATAGCAATAGAAAATTCTTCGACAAGAGTATGGATGACTTTTTTTGGAGAAGGATTAATGTTAAGAGATTTAGATGAAAGAGTAAGTTATGCAAAAAGAAAAGGATTAAAAGATGTTGTTTTAAATTCAAATGGAAATTTATTAAACGAACGATGGTCAGAACGATTAATTAGAGCTGGATTAGATGTATTGTATGTAGGGATAGATGCTTTTGATGAAGATACTTATAAGAAAATTAGAGTAAATGGTAATTTAAATAATGTTGTAAAAGGAGTTTTAAAATATAAAGAATTATTAGATAAAATAGGAACAAAAAATCAAAAAATATTTGTACAATTTGTTGAAATGTCAGAAAATGAAAAAGAGCTAGAGAACTTTATAAAATTTTGGAATAAACATGATATTCCAGTAAAAGTAAGGCCTAAAGTAAGTTGGGCAGGAAAGGTTGAAGCAAAAAATTTAAAAGATTATGAATTTAGATTGCCATGTAATTGGGCTATGAATACTATGAATATTTCTGATCAGGGTAAAGTTTGTATGTGTGCTGTAGATTTAAATTGTGAGGTTATATTTGGAGATATTAGGTTAAATAGCATAAAAGAGATTTGGAATACAACACTAAAAGAATTTAGGTTAAAACATTTAGAAAGAAGATGGTCAGAATTGCCTGATTTGTGTAAAAACTGCAAGGATTGGCAATCAAGTTATGCATCTTATATTGATCCGGAGGTGAAATAATATGAAAAAAACATATAAAATTTATACGGATTTTTTAACGCATGTACCTAAAGAATATAAAATAAAGGAAGAAGCAAAGAATTTTCCATTGATGGTTGTTTTAAGTGTTACATATGTATGTAATGCTAAATGTCCTTCTTGTCCATATACAATATCAACAATAAGAGATAATTATAAAAAAGAATTATATATAAAAGAAGAATTATTTAAAAAGATTGCAGATGAATGCGGACAATATGGGGCATATATAAGATTAACTGGTGGTGGGGAGCCAATGCTGCATCCTAAAATGGTAGAATTAATTGAATATGCAAAAGAAGTAGGAGCAAAAATAGGATTAATAACAAATGGTTCATTATTTAATGAACAAAATTCAAGAAGATTATTAGAAGCAAATATTGATATGATTGAATTTAGCGTTGATGCAGCGAAAAAAGAGGATTATGAGAAAATTAGGATAGGGTTAAATTGGGAAACATTAGTAGAGAATGTTGAAAGAATGGTAAATCTAAGGAATAAATTAAAAAGTAAAACAAAAATTATAGTAAGTGCAATTGTTCAGCAAGGAATAAATCCAGATGAAATTTTAGATTTTTGGAAAGGGAAGGTCGATCATGTACAGTTAAGAAAATTTTTAACGTGGGGAATGGGAGATCCTTCGAAGTCAGCTGATCCGACGCCATATTTGCCATCTACAGCTCCTTGCCCATGGCCCTTTGAAAGAATGAATGTAGATACTTTTGGTAATGTTGCAATGTGTGGTTATGATATAGCTTTTGAAACAAATTTTGGAAACGTAAAAGAAAAAAGTATAAAAGAGATATGGCTTGGTAAAGAGTTTGAAAACATAAGGGAATTACATTTAAAAGGTAGAATGGATGAAATTTCATTATGCAAAACATGTACTGATAGAAAATACAGAACATGGAATTATAATTATTATAAATTGGTGGAGATCGCTGAAGAAAATCGTAAGAAAAAGATAGAGGGATAATATGTGTGGAATTGTAGGATTTAGTGGTAAAGGAAATATAGAAATTTTAAAAAAAATGAATAATGAAATATTGCATAGAGGGCCTGATGAAGAAGGATTTTACCAAGATAAATATATCAATCTCGGCTCTCGAAGATTGAGTATAATAGATATTTTAAGTGGAAAGCAGCCAATTCATAATGAAACAAAAAATATATGGATGGTTTGGAATGGAGAAATATATAATTTCAATGAATTAAGGAAAGAATTAGTAAAAAAGGGACATTTATTTTATACAGATCATTCTGATTCAGAAGTTATAGTACATTTATACGAAGAATATGGTAAAGATTTTGTAAATAAAATTAATGGAATGTTTTCTATCGCGATTTGGGATTTGAGAAAAAAAGAATTGTTATTGATAAGAGATAGAATGGGGCAAAAACCATTATTTTATTCTATTATTAATGGAGAAATAGTTTTTTCTTCTGAAATAAAAGGAATATTAAATTATCCACAATATGAAAAAAAACCTAATTTTGAAGCTCTTAATCATTATTTTACATTCAAAAATATTCCGGCTCCTTTTACTCCATTTAAAAACATTTATTCGCTTTTTCCAGGAGAAATTTTAGTATTTGATGTTGAAAAGAAAAGAGAAAAACATTTTAAATACTGGGAAATAAATTTCTCAATGTCAAATAATGATGATTTAGAAGAAATAACTTATAATATCAAAACTCTTTTTGAAGATGCGGTAAAAAAGCGAATGATTAGTGATGTTCCTATAGGAGCCTACTTAAGTGGAGGATTGGATTCTAGTTCAGTAGTTTCTATTATGGCCAGGTATTCAAATTCTAAAGTGAAAACATTTTCTCTAGGATATACAACCTATTTAGAACATAAAAATCAAGATATTATTGCTGCAAGGGAAATGTCGAAAATTTTAGGTACTGAACATTATGAGTATTTTATGTCTCCAAAAGAATTAATAGAAGATATTCCAAAGATTTTAAAAAGTTTTGATTCCCCTTTTTCTGGAGCTATTTCGACATATTTTTTAACTAAATTAATTTCAAAACATGTGAAAGTTGCTTTATCTGGTGATGGAGCAGATGAACTTTTTGGGAGCTATTTAGCTCCAAGATTATCTCAACCTTTATATTATTTTGAAAGAATATATACCAAAATAAAATCTGGCTATAAGTTATCAGAGAAAGATATTAAAAATTTAAAACCATTCGAAAATAATTTAGAATTTTTAGAAAAATTATACTTAAAGTCTAAAGGCAATCTTGAGAAATGGAAATATGAAATATTATTATTTAAAGATGAGGAGAAAAAAGAATTATTAAATAGTGATATATTCGAGTATGATAAATTTAATTCTTTTGATTTGTTGAAAGAAGATGTGAGAAATTTAAAAGCTTTAGATCCTTTAAATAAAGTTTTAGAATTAGAATGGAAAACCTTGTTGCCAGATCAAGTATTAGCATTTGTTGACTTCCTATCAATGGCACATTCTGTTGAAGTAAGATCTCCATTTTTGGATTATAGATTGGTGGAATATGTAGCCTCATTACCAGGAAATATGAAAATAAAAGATGGAAATATAAAAGATATATTAAAAAAATCATTAAAAGGGATATTGCCAGATAGAATAATAAATAGAAAAAAAGAAGGTTTTGTTTTGCCGATATTTTGGTGGTTGAAAAAAGAATTAAAACCATTTATATTTGAAATTTTAAGTGAAGATGAACTTAAAAATAGTGTGTTTGACTTTGAGTATGTAAAAAATTTATTAGATAATTATTATAGTAATGAAAATAATAATTTCAAATTAGCTGCAAAAATCTGGAACATTGTTTCTTTTAAAATATGGTGGGATCTATATTTCAAATAGGAGTGTTTATCATGATCTACTTTAATAAAATATATTATTCTTCAAAAGAACTCGAATATATGAATCAAGCAATTATGAGTTCAAAAATAAGTGGAGATGGTTCTTTTACAAAAAGAGTACAGGAATTAATGGAAAAAAAGTTTAAAGCAAAAAAAGTTTTGCTTACAACATCAGCAAGTACAGCCTTGGATATGTCTGCTATATTATTAGATATAAAAGAAAATGATGAAGTTATAATGCCTTCTTTTACTTTTGTATCTTCTGCAAATGCAATTTTATTAAGGGGAGCAAAACCGATATTTGTGGATATTAATCCAGATAATCTAAATATTGATATTGATAAAATAGAAGAAAAAATTAATTCTAAAACAAAGGTTATAATGCCTGTGCATTATGCAGGGTATTCTTGCGATATGGATAAATTATTAAATATTGCTAAAAAATATTCTTTAAAAATAATTGAAGATGCTGCGCAAGCAGTTAATGCTAAATATAAATCAAAATATTTAGGAACTATAGGAGATATAGGATGTTATAGTTTTCATGAAACAAAAAATTATACATGTGGAGAAGGCGGAGCTATAGTTTTAAATGATGATTCATTAATAGAAAGAGCTGAAATTATTAGAGAAAAAGGAACAAATAGAAGTAAGTTTTTTCGGGGTGAAATTGATAAATATACATGGGTTGATATAGGATCTAGTTTTGTAATCTCTGATATATTAGCCGCTTTTTTGCTTGCTCAATTAGAGAGAATGGATGAAATTTTAGAAAAAAGGAAAAAAATTTTTAATATGTATTTTGAGAGATTAAAACCACTTGAGGAGAAAGGGTTAATAAAATTACCCCGAATTCCAGAGTATTCTTCATCTAATTATCATATATTTTATATTTTATTAAATTCTAATAAAGATAGAAATAGATTAATGGATAATTTGAAAAATAAAGGTATTCAAGCTATATTTCACTATATTCCATTACACGAATCTCCAATGGGGGAAAAATTGGGATATAAAAAAGGGGATTTTCCAGTAACAGAAATTATTAGTGAAAATATTTTAAGATTACCTTTACATTTGCATCTTACTGAAGAAGAAATAGATTATATTATAAATTCGATATATGAGTCTATATAATCAAAAAATTTTAAATGAATCTATTATTAAATTGCAAAGAATTTTGATGTAGATATTTAAATCTTATCTGAGAAAGGGCGAGAATATGAAAGGAATAATATTAGCCGGAGGGATGGGATTGCGATTATATCCGATAACTAGAGCTATTAGTAAACATTTGATACCTATATATGATAAACCATTGATATATTATCCATTATCAACATTGATGCTTTCAGGGATAAGAGATATATTGATAATTTCGAACAAAGAATTTATAGGATTGTATAAGAAATTATTAGCAAATGGCAATAACTTTGGAATAAATTTAGAATATAAAGTTCAAAATCATCCCAATGGAATAGCTGAAGCTTTTTTAATAGGAGAAAATTTTATAGGAAATGATAATGTAGCCTTGATTTTAGGGGACAATTTATTTTATGGACAAGGATTTTCGGGTATTTTAAAAAAATCAAAAAATTTAATTGAAGGAGCAATGATATTCGCATATTATGTTAAGAATCCTTCTGATTTTGGAGTGGTAGAATTTGATAAAGAGTTTAATGTCATAAGCATAGAAGAAAAACCTAAAAAGCCAAAATCTAATTATGTCGTTCCTGGATTATATTTTTATGATAATAACGTCATTGATATAGCAAAAAAAATTACACCTTCTCAAAGAGGTGAATTAGAAATTACAGATATTAATAAAGAATATCTGAAAAGGAAAAAATTAAAAGTTCAACTTCTTGGTAGAGGATTTGCATGGTTGGATACAGGAACACCTGAAGGATTGTTAGAAGCATCAAATTTCGTAGCTGCAATTCAAAAAAGACAAGGATTATATATAGCATGTTTGGAGGAAATAGCTTATAGAAATGGTTGGATTACTCAGGAAGATTTAAAAAAAATTGGGAAAGAATTAAAAAATACAGAATATGGAAAATATTTATTGTCTTTTGTATCTGATGAGGGGTGATTTTATGTATGATGGAGAAAAAATATATTTAAGAAGTTATGAAGAAAGTGATTTAGATGCTTTAAAAGATATAATGAATAATTACAAAGTAAGAAAGTTTTTATCTTTAAATATAATAATGCCATTTTCATTGGAAGATCAAAAGAATTTTTTTAAATTGATTCCAGAAAGAAGAAAAAATAATATATATGATTTTGCTATAATAAAAAAAGAAGATGATAATTTGATAGGGGGGTGTATAGTTAGAAATGTTAATTTTAAAAATTCTGTTTGTAATGCTGGTTTTTTTATTGATGAAAAATATTGGGGAAATGGATATGGTAGAGAAGCTGTTAATTTGATAGAAAAGTTTGTATTTTATGAATTGAATATAAAGAAAATAAAACTAGAAGTCATTTCAAATAATAAAAGAGCACTAAAATTATATGAAAAGATGGGATATATAAAAGAAGGTATTTTGAAAAAAGAAGTATTTAGAAATGGAAATTACATGGATTTAATATTATTAGCTAAGTTTAGAGAGTAATGGGGGAATACAAAATGCATTACATACTAATAACGGGAGTAGCAGGTTTTATTGGAAGTAATTTTGTATATTATTATTTAGAAAAATATAAAGACAGAAAAATAATAGGGCTTGATAAATTAACATATGCTGGAAATTTAGAAAATTTAGAAAATTTAAGCCCAGAACAAAAAGAAAGATTTAAATTTATAAAAGGAGATATAAATAATCAGGAATTAATTGAGCATATTTTTGAAGAATATAATATAGAAGGAGTAATAAATTTTGCAGCAGAAAGTCATGTAGACAGATCAATACATGAACCGCAGGTGTTTTTAAGAACAAATGTGTTAGGAACTCAAATATTATTAAGTGTAGCAAAGAAGTATTGGGAAAAAGATATTAGAAAATATAGAGAAGGTGTTAAATTTCTACAAATTTCAACAGATGAAGTATATGGGTCTTTAGGTAAAACAGGATATTTTACGGAAAAAACACCTCTTGACCCACATAGCCCATATAGTGCAAGTAAAGCTAGCGCTGATTTAATAGTAAAATCATATTATGATACTTATAATTTGCCAGTAAACATAACAAGATGTTCAAATAATTATGGACCATACCAATTTCCAGAAAAATTAATACCATTAATAATAAATAATGCATTGAATCATAAAGAATTACCAATATATGGTGATGGAAAACAAATTAGAGATTGGTTGTATGTAACTGATCATTGTAAAGCTATGGATTTAGTATTTGAAAATGGAAAGATTGGTGAAGTATATAATATAGGTGGTCATAATGAAAAAGAGAATATCTATATAGTAAAAAGAATAATAGAAATTTTAAAAGAAAAAACTGAAGACGAAAAAATAAACGGAAGTTTAATTAAACATGTAAAAGATAGATTAGGGCATGATAGAAGATACGGAATAGATCCAACAAAAATAAAAGAAGAATTAGGTTGGAAACCAGAAGTAATGTTTGATGAGGGAATAGAAAAAACAATAGATTGGTATTTAAACAATAAAGTCTGGGTAGAAAGAGTAATATCTGGTGAGTATTTAGAATTTTATGAGAAGAATTATGGAGGCGGTAATGAAAAGAGTAAAATCAAAAAAAGAAATTAAAAAAATATTGGAAATATTAGAAAAAACATATCCTGATTCAACAACTGCTTTAAAATATAATAATACATTTGAGCTATTAATTGCTGTAATGCTTTCAGCTCAAACCACAGATAATCAAGTAAATAAAGTAACACCTAAACTCTTCGAGAAATTCAAAACTCCTGAAGATTTTGTCAAATTAACTCCTGAAAAACTAGAAAAGTATATTAAAGGTGTTGGTTTGTATAAAACAAAAAGCAAGAATATAATAAATACATGTAAAATATTATTAGAAAAGTATAATGGTAAAATACCAGATACAAAGGAAGAACTAGTAAAATTACCTGGAGTTGGTAGAAAAACCGCAAATGTAATGTTGAGTGTTGCATTTAATAAACCAGCTATTGCAGTTGATACACATGTTTTTAGGGTATCAAATAGAATAGGATTAGCAAATTCAAAAAATGTTGAAAAAACTGAAGAAGATTTAATGAAAGCTATTCCAAAAGAATTATGGGGTAAAGCTCATCATTGGTTAATCTACCACGGAAGAAATATTTGTAAAGCAAGAAATCCAAAATGTGAAGAATGCCCTATAAAAGATTATTGTGATTATTATAAAAATTTAAAATAATATTCTTTTGTTAATATTATAGATTCAATTAAAATTTCCTTAAAATATACAGTGAAAATAATAATATAACTAAAAATTTTAATTAAAATAATTGTTCGTTTTTAATTTTATTTATAGTGTTTTCAAACATTTTAATGAAACAGCGCCAAAATTTGGTGCTGTTTTTTTATATTTAATAGTAAATGTTTAAAATAATGAGATAATTGGGAATATTTAAAAATCTAAATGCTAAAATACTGTTAATGAAAGTTGTATGGGTTTTTAATTTTAAAATAAAAGTTATATAATTTTATAAAGTTTAAAAGGGAGGGATAGGATTGACAACATTAGAATTAGCTGAAAAATATCGAGAAGATATTGTTAAATTCATGAGCAAACTCATAAAAGCAAGAAGTTATTCTGGAGAAGAAAAAGAAGTCATTCAAGTAATTAAAGAAGAAATGGAAAAGGTTGGGTTTGATGAAGTTAAAATTGATGGTCTGGGAAATATTCTTGGAAGGATTGGTAATGGGAAACATATTATAGCTATGGATGCTCATATTGATACTGTTGAGGTTGGGAATCCAGACTTATGGGATAAAGATCCATTTAGTGGTGATTGGGATGACGAATGGGTATATGGAAGAGGTGCATCTGATCAAAAGGCAGGTATGTGTTCCATGGTTTATGGAATGAAAATTTTAAAAGAATTAAATCTTTTAGATGATTTTACTGTTTATGTAACAGGTACGGTTATGGAAGAGGATTGTGACGGATTATGTTGGAGATATATAGTAGAAGAAGATAAATTAAAACCAGATTTTGTTGTTATTACAGAACCGACTAGTTTAAATGTATATAGAGGACACAGAGGTAGAATTGAATTTAGAATAAAAACTGTAGGACTTTCTGCACATGCTAGTGCGCCAGAACGAGGAGATAACGCTATATATAAAATGGCAAAGATTATTAATGAAATAGAAAAATTAAATGAAAACCTTCATTATGACCCATTTTTAGGAAAAGGTACAATTGTTGTTTCTCAAATATTTTTCAAATCGCCTTCTCATAATGCTGTTCCAGATGAATGTGTTATTCATATTGATAGAAGACTTACAGCTGGTGAAACAAAGGAAAGCGCTTTTGAAGAAATCAGAAAAATATTTAAGAAAACAGGGATAGATGCTGAGATAGTAGAGTTGACATATTCAAAACCAGCGTATACAGGAATAGAATATCCAGTTGAAAAATACTTTCCAACATGGGTTCTTGAAGAAAATTCTGATGTTGTTCAAGCAGCAAAAGAAACTTATATAAAAACTTTTGGAAATGAACCATTAATAGATAAATGGACCTTTAGTACAAATGGTATAGCAACTGCTGGTGTATATGGAATTCCAACTGTTGGATTTGGACCTGGAGATGAAAAGTATGCTCATGCTCCAAATGAAAAAGTAAAAATAGAGCATTTAATTAAAGCAGCAGCTTTTTATGCTAATTTTCCAAAAACATTAGTAGAAAAAATCAAATAATTTACTATAATTAAGATAAGGGGGAAGATAGATATGTCAGCATTTTTTAAAACAGAAAAAAGTAGGCATTTCATAACCACGCAAGATTTTACAAATGAAGAAATAGAAATGATGTTAGATTTAGCAAGAGACTTGAAAATAAAAATGGCCTCAAATATACCAACTCCATATTTGTTGTATAAAACACTATTTTTAATCTTCTTTGATCAATCAACAAGAACAAGAAATTCTATGGAAGCAGGTATAGCTCAATTAGGAGGACATGCAAACTTTTTGAATCCAAGTACTATGCAATTATCTCACGGAGAAACTCCAGAAGATACAGCAAGAGTTTTGGCGAGAATGGGTCATGGTATAGCTGTTAGAGCTTGTGAATTTGGAAAAGGAAATAAATATTTAAGAGGTATGGCTTCTGTATCTCAAGTTCCTGTTATGAATTTACAAGATGATGTTTATCATCCATTCCAAGTATTGGCAGATGCAATGACAATGCAAGAAAGATTCGGTAAAAATTTAAGAGGATTAAAGGTTGGTATTAGCTGGGCTTATGCTGAAAGTCACTTGAAACCATTATCAGTTCCGCAATCACAAATATTATTATTTACAAGATTAGGTATGGACGTTACATTAGCATATCCTGAGAAATTTGATTTAATGCCAGATATAGTTAAACAAGCACAAGAAAACGCAGAAAAGTATGGAGGTAAACTAAATATATCACATAAAATGGAAGATGCATTTGTTGACGCACATGTTGTAATACCTAAAAATTGGGGAGGCTTCTTTGTTTCAGATGATCCAGAAGAAATCAAGGCAGAAACAGCAAAACACAAAGATTGGATTTGCGATGAAGATAAAATGAAATTAACAAGACATGATTCAATTTATATGCACGCATTACCAGCAGATAGAGGAAAGGAAGTTGTAGATTCAGTTATAGATGGCCCTCATTCAGTAATATTTGATGAAGCAGAAAATAGATTACATACTGCAAAGGCTGTAATGACTTTATTAATGGGTGGAAGATAATAAGGTGTGATTTTTATGTTTGATTTAGGTATTTTAAATGGTTTGATATATATTGATGGAAATCTTATAAATGCAAATATATATATAAAAAATGGGAAAATATATGATATTTCAAAATCTACATTAGAAGCAAAAAAATATTATGATATTTCCGGGAAGTATTTACTTCCCGGTTTTATAGATCCTCATGTACATTTTCATCTTGACTTGGGAAAATATATATCTGCAGATGATTTTCAAACAGGTTCTATATCAGCGGTATATGGTGGTATTACATCTTATATAGATTTTTTAGATCCAGTAAGAACTGCAGAGGGAATGGAGAAGGCATTTAAAGAAAGAATGAATTTAGCAAAAAAAAGTTTAACTGATTATGCATTTCATGCTACAATTGCAAATCCTATTGATGAACCTGAGAAAATAATGAAAACTGCAAGGGAGTTAGGTATTTCAAGTATAAAATTATTTACAACATATTCCTCTTCAAATAGAAGAACGTATGATTATTATATATCAAAATTATTGGATTTATCCAGAAACTATGGAATAGTTATTTCGGTTCATGCTGAAAATGATGAAATTATAAAAAAATATGAGAATAATAAAATAAAAATTGCAGATCATTCAGAATATAGGCCTACAATTTCAGAATTATCGGAGGTAATAAAATTAGCAGAAATGGCAGAATATTATAATGCTCAATTGTATATTGTTCATTTAACTAGTGGTAAAACATTAGAAGAGTTAAAGAAAAAATTTAATCATATTTTAGGTAAAAATCTAATTATTGAAAGCTGTCCTCATTATTTTTATTTTTCAGAAGATATATATAATACAGAAAAAGGGTATTTATATACGATGACACCACCATTAAGAAGTGAAAAAGAAAAAGAAATGCTAATAAATAATATTGATTATATAAATACTATAGGTACAGATCATTGTCCTTTTAATGTAAACGAAAAAAAGAAGGATATAATAAATGGAATGCCAATGGGAATAGGTGGTGTTGAATTTTCCTTTAATTTAATGTACACAAAATTTGGTGAAAGAATAATAGATAAATTTACAAAAAATGTAGCCAAATATTATGGTCTAAGGAAAAAGGGGAGAATATTGCCATCTTATGATGCGGATTTAGTAATTTTTGATCCAAAAAAAGAATGGATAATAAAAGAACATCATTCAAATTCAAATTACATTCCTTATTTTGGATTTAAAGTTAAAGGAAAGGTTATTTCTACAATATCAAGAGGTAGGTTTGTAATAAAAGAAGGGAATTTAAATCAAAGAATAAAGGGGAAATATATAAAAAGGGGAGAAATTAAATGGTGAAAACCATAATAAATTGCAATATTTTTGATTATGAAAATTATAGAGAGAATCAGTACATAAAATTTACTGATAAAATTCTTGAAATAGGAAATATGGAGGAATATGAAAAAAAAGATAATGAAGAAGTAATAGATTTTAAAGGGAAGCTCGTAATGCCTGGTTTTGCTAATGGTCATACTCATATATATTCAACATTTGCAAGGGGGATGAGTGTAGAGTTTAATCCAAAAAGCTTTTCAGATATTTTAAAGCAATTATGGTGGAGAATGGATTCGAAGATTGATTTGGAAACAACTTATTATAGTTCTATAATAAGTGGAATTGAATTTATAAAAAATGGAATTACCACTGTAATAGACCATCACGCTAGTGGGATAGCGATAAAAGGGACATTAAATGAATTAAAAAAAGGGTTATGTGATGAAATAGGAATGCGTGGAATTTTTTGTTTTGAAACAAGTGATAGATTTGACGTAGATAAATGTATACAAGAAAATAGTGAATTTTTGAAAAGTTCTTCGGAAAAACATGCAGGCATGTTTGGACTACATGCATCACTTTCTTTATCGAATGAAACATTAAAAAAGGTGTCTGATGCTTTAGAGGGAGCACCAATACATATCCATGTAGCGGAAAGCATAGAAGATGAAGAAGATTCTATAAATAAACATGGGAAAAGAGTAGTTGAAAGATTAGAAGAGTTTAGACTATTGAATAAAAATTCTATATTATCCCATTGTGTGCATATTGATGAAAAAGAAGCGGATATTATGTCAAAATACGGTATATATATCGCGTTAAATCCAACGTCAAACATGAATAATGCTGTAGGATTACCAAATTATAAGTTATTAAAAGAAAAAGGAATAAATACTATTATAGGTAATGATGGTTTGGGATATAATATTACAAGAGAATATTTAAACTTATATTTTACTCAGAAATATAGATATGAAGATCCTACCTTTTTCAACTTTGAAGATTTAAAAAATAATATAGATAACGTGTATAAACTTGTTGGAGAAATGTTGGGAATAAAACTAGGCAGAATAAAAAAAGGTTATAAAGCTGATATGATCTCGTATGATTATACACCTTTCACACCATTGAATAAAGATAATATTTTTGGACATGTGTTTTTTGGGATATGGGATAAATTAGAGGTTATTGATACAATAATTGATGGAGAATTTTTAATGAAAGATAGAGAGATAAAGTTTGAAGTTGAAAGAATTTATAGCGAAGCAAGAAAAGTTTCTGAAAAATTATGGAAGAGATTATAAAAACATCTCCAGAAATCATCTGGGGATGTTTTTATATAGTATATAAATTCACTTTATATACTATATTTAGGTAAATTGGGAGTTTTCGTTACCTTTCTTTTTGGGTGAATTAAAAAATATAAATACCTTTAAACAGATAAGATTTTTTGACTTATTTGAAAATCAAATTGATAAAAAATGATTAAATAAAGATATACGGATTTTTAATTTTAAAATAAAAGTTATATAATTGTATAGAATATTACACTGATTCTATACTAATTTATATGAGGGGGAATATTATGGACTTAAGTACAGAATTTGCAGGTATAAAATTAAAAAATCCGCTAATGCCAGCATCAGGACCACTTGTTGGTGATGATGAAAAAATGTTATATTTAGCAAGGCTTGGAGTAGGTGGGATGGTTACAAAAACTATTTCCACGAAAGCTGCTGAAGTACCAAGACCATGTATATATGGAACTAATAATTATATTGTAAATGCAGAATTATGGTCAGAATTACCACCTGAAAAATGGATAAATGAAATATTACCAAGATTAAAAAAAGAGCTTGATTTGCCTTTAATTGTAAGTGCTGGATATACAAAAGAAGATATGGAAGTATTAATTCCGCAATTAGATAAATTTGCTGATGCTTTTGAAATTTCAACACATTACGTAGGGAAAAATTTAGATAATATAGCTGAAACTGTTAGAACTATCAGAGCTAATACGAATAAACCAATATTTATGAAAATGAGTCCACATATTCCAGATCCTGTTGAATTTTCCAAAATGGTATTGGAAAATGGCGGTACAGGTGTTGTTGCGATAAATTCTTTAGGACCAACAATGTTAATTGATATAGAAAATAGAACAAATTTAATTGGAAACGATAAAGGGCAAGTGTGGATTTCTGGACCAGTAATAAAAAATCTTGGATTAGCATTAGTGAATACTATAAAAACTGCAGTTCCAGAAATGCCAGTAATAGGTGTAGGCGGAATTGCGTCTGCAGATGATGTTATAGAATATCTTCTTGCAGGATCTGATGCTGTCCAAATGCTATCTGCAGCTTTAATTAGAGGAAAACAATTATACAAAACTATTGTTGAACAATTGCCAAAAGCTTTAGAAAAATATGGATTTAATAGTATAGAAGAAGTTAAAAAAACGGGATTAAAGAAAAAAGAAGTAGTTTTTGAACCAAAATATCCTCAAATAGATTTAAACAAATGTACCTTCTGTAAATTATGTGAAATGGTATGTCCATATTGGGCAATAACAGTTGATAAAGAAAATAAACAGGTTATAGTTGATGAAAGTAAATGCTTTGGTTGTAGTTTATGTCAGAGTAGATGTCCAGTTAAAGCGATTAGTGGTGTGATTTAATATCCCGATTCATCGGGATATTTTTTTGATCTTTATTGTTTTGTAATTATTTCTTAATTGTAATTAGTATAAAAAGTGTTATAATAAAACCGATAAAAAATATCTTATTTAGTAATAAAGTTAAAAAAATCACAAGGAGGAATTGTATATGAAAATTGCGATTATAGGTTGTACACATGCTGGAACTGCTGCGGCTATTAATTCATCAAAATTATATAAAGAGGCCGAAATAACGGTTTATGAGAGAAATGATACAATTTCATTTTTATCTTGCGGTATTGCATTGCATGTAGAAGGAGTTGTTAAAGATCCAAATGGATTATTTTATTCTTCCCCTGAACAACTAAGAGATTTAGGGATAAATACAAAAATGAAACATAATGTAAAAAATGTAGATTTTGAGAACAAAAAATTAATTGTTGAAAATATAGAAACAAAGGAGGTTTTTGAAGATACATATGATAAATTAATAATAACTACAGGATCTTGGCCAGTAATTCCAAACATTGAAGGAATCCATATGGAAAACATATTGTTATCAAAAAACTTCTATCATGCTCAAAACATTATAAAAAAAATGGATGAAGTAAAAAATGTTGTTATTGTAGGAGCGGGATATATTGGAGTAGAATTGGTTGAGGCATTTTTAGAGCATGGCAAAAATGTAACATTAATAGATATTGAAGATAGAATATTAAGTAAATATTTAGATGAGGAGTTTTCAGATATAGCAGAAAATGGTTTAAAAAAACATGGAGCTAATTTAGTATTAGGTGAAAAAGTAATAAAATTTGAAGGAGATAAAAAGGTTCAAAAAGTAATTACGGATAAAGCAGAATATGAAACTGATCTGGTAATATTGTCTATGGGCTTTAAACCCAATACACATTTATTTAAAGGAAAACTTAATATGTTAGATAATGGGGCTATCGTTGTAGATGAATATATGAGAACAAGTCAAAAAGATGTATATGCAGCTGGTGATTGTTGTGCAGTATATTATAATCCATTAAAAAAATATGAGTATATTCCATTGGCAACAAATGCTGTTAGAATGGGAACTATTGCAGCATATAATTTAGTAGAAAAAAGATTAAAACATTTAGGAACTCAAGGGACTTCAGGAATAAAAATATATGGAAATAATATAGCAGCAACTGGTTTAACGGAAACAATAGCAAAATCACAAGGATTAGATGTTGAATCTATTATTATTACAGAAAATCACAGACCAGAATTTATGCCAACTTTTGAAAAATTAATATTTAAAGTTGTATATAAAAAGAAAAATGGGAAGATATTAGGAGCTCAAATATGTTCGAAAGCTGATTTAACTCAATCGATTAACACTATGTCTGTGGTAATCCAAAACAAAATGAAAATGAATGAATTAGCATTTATAGATTTCTTTTTCCAACCACATTTTAATAAACCGTGGAATTTCCTTAATACTGCTGGATTAGAATATATAAATAAAAGGATGGCTTAGCTGCCATCCTTTTATTAGGATAATAGCTGTTTTACTTCTTCTAATGTAGGTATTTTTCCGGAAAATACAATCTTTCCATCAATAGCAACTGCGGGAGTTGCCATGATACCTCTTGAAATTATTTCGTTAATATCTGTTACATAGATCAAATCAACATCTTCTTTCTTTGTTTCTTCTATTGCTAATCTAAAAACCTTATATGTTTGTTTGCACCTTGGACAGCCTGAGCCTAAAACTTCGATTTTCATTTTAAAACCTCCTTAAAATAAATTTCCATATATTATGCCCCATGATGTTGAGAAAAATATAACTAATATAAAATATGTAAAAGCTTTTTTCTTCCCTAATAATTTAGTTAATACTATCATATTTGGCAAACTTAATGTATATCCAGCCATAAATAATGCTAAAGCAGGTCCTTTTCCCATACCAAGTTTCATTAATGACTGTATTATAGGAACTTCAGTTAATGTAGCAAAATACATAAAAGCACCAAATACAGAAGCAAATAAATTAGAAAATATAGTGTTTCCACCTAAAAGGTTATGAACAATGTTTTCAGGTAAAGAAGAAGATATAATACCAGCTAAAAAAACACCAAAAAATAGATAAGGCAAAATCTTTTTTGCAAAATCCCAGGTTTCATATATATAATTTTTTCTAATGTTCTTATCAAAAGTAAAAGCTAAAAAAATAGAACCAAATGCAAAGAATAGCATTAAAACAATTTTTAATGTTAAATTCAATTTTAAACTTCCTGAAATTAAGAATGCCAGTTGAAAAATTAGAAATGCTAAAGTTTTTTTTAATGGAATATTTTCATTTTCCGGGATTTCAAATCCCCCTTCTCCCATTTCTTTGAATAAAAATTGCATTATTACCCCTATAAAAATAGCAGAAATAATTGTAGAAAATAATCTAACAAAAGATAATTCCCATCCTAATACAGTACCTGTCAAAAAAATAGCAGCAATATTTATTGCAGGTCCTGTGAATAAAAAAGCAATTGCAGGCCCTATCCCAGCTCCTCTTTTATAAATTCCTCCAAAAAGTGGCAGTATTGTACATGAACATACAGCTAAAATTCCTCCAGAAATAGCCGCTACAGGATAAGCAATAATTTTTTTTGCATCGGGACCTAATAACTTTAAAATAGCATTTTTACTAATAAAAACAGATATTGTACCTGCGATAAAAAATGCTGGAACTAAGCATAAAAGTACATGTTGTCTTGCATATTCATGAAGCATAACAAATCCATTGATTAAAGAATTGTGAATATTTTCATTTTCGAACGGAAGAAAATAAAAAAGTAAAAAAATAAACACAATAATCAAAAATGATTTAAGTTCCTTTTTCATATTATACCTCCAAATTATTTTAAAATTGAGCAACTACCATTGACTATTGAAATGTTTTTAGCTTTTTCTAAATCATTTTTAAATTCTTTATTTAAGTCTTTTATTAGCCATTTAATAAAAGTATATTTTTTAATATATTTTTCGTTAAGGCTATAAATAGTAAAAGAATCCATTTTTTCAGTTTTTACGATATTTGTTAATCTCATTTTTGCTAGATGCCTTGAAACAGTTGATTGAGGCAAGTCTAAAATAGCTGTTAGCTCGCATACACAACGTGGTTTTTCACTTAAAATATTTAAAATCCTTAATCGAATTTTATCAGATAAAATTTTCATAATATCTTCAATAATAATAGTCACCTCCCATTAAATTAATTTAACCATATATTCGAATATCCGGATATATGGTAGCAAATAAATATTAATTTTTTTATACGAATAAGTAAAAAATAAATTTCTCTAAAATCAGGTAAAATAACATATATTAACTATTTTTGACAAAATCATGTAAAATATGATATAATAATTAAAAATCAATTAAGGGAGGGTGCTTATGAAGAAAAAACTTACGATCTTTTTTATTATGTTGGTTTTTGTTTTAATGGCGACTTTGGCTTTTGCTGAGGGAGGAGATGCAACAACTATAAATTATGGTTTTTGGTCTATTATTCCACCTCTTTTGGCAATTATTTTAGCATTTGTTACAAAAGAAGTTATTCTTTCCTTATTATTAGGTGTATTTTCGGGAGCTTTAATTAATGTTTTTGCTACATCAGATTCAGGTTTTTTTATGAAACTCATCGAAAGTTATACAAAAACTTTTGAATATCCTGTAAATGCCTTAGCTGATGGTTGGCATGCTGGTATTATAATTTTTACGTTGACTATAGGCGGTATGGTTGGTGTTATTGCAAAAATGGGTGGTACAAGAGCGATAGCTAATGCACTTGCTAAAAAGGCAAAAACAGCAAGAAGTGCACAATTAGCAACTGCATTGATGGGTGTTGTTGTTTTCTTTGATGATTACGCAAATACATTAATTGTTGGACCTACAATGAGACCATTAACAGATAAATTAAAGGTTTCAAGAGAAAAATTATCATACATTGTTGATTCAACTGCAGCTCCAGTTGCAACAATGGCTGCAATTTCTACATGGATAGGATATGAATTAGGTCTAATTGGAGATGCATTTAATGCATTAGGAACAGACGTTAATCCATATGGGGTTTTCTTCCAATCTATTCCATATAGAATGTATGGTTTATTCGCCTTATTTATGGTATTTATGATAGGAGCTTTGATGAGGGATTTTGGACCTATGTATGAAGCAGAAAAAAGAGCTAGATTAACAGGTAAGGTATTAGCAGATAATGCAGAACCTATGCTTTCAACAGATTTTGAAAAAGAATTAGATGAAAGTGATATACCGTTAAAAGTATCAAATGCATTAGTACCTATATTAACATTAATTATTTTTGCTTTTATTGGATTATGGTATTCAGGTGGAGGATTATCCGAGCCATTTACATGGGATGGAATTAGAAATGCTTTTGGTAATGCTGATGCTTCAGCTGCATTGATTTGGGCTTCTGCTTTAGCAAGTATAGTTGCGGTTATTATGGCTGTTTCTCAAGGTATTATGACATTGAGAAAAGCATTAGAAGCTTGGGTAGAAGGCGCAAAATCACTTGTTATTACTACAATTATTTTGATTCTAGCATGGTCAATAGGCTCTATTGCTTCTGATTTAGGAACAGCAGAGTATTTAGTTCAAGTTGTATCTTCATCGTTACCTAGCTGGTTGGTTCCAGCATTAGTATTTATTATGTCATCAATTGTTGCATTTGCAACAGGAACTTCATGGGGTACAATGGCTATTATGTTACCTTTAGCAGTTCCTTTAGCAGCAGCATATACAGGAAACGAACCATCAACATTAGTATTTGCAACATTGGGAGCAGTTTTGACAGGATCAACATTTGGAGACCATTGTTCTCCTATTTCAGATACAACTATAATGTCTTCTATGGCATCATCAGCAGATCACATTGATCACGTTAAAACACAGTTACCTTATGCAGTTACAGCAGCATTAGTAGCAGTTGTTGGATATATTTTTGTAGGATTAGGATTACCAATTTGGTTAACATTAATATTAGGATTTGCAGGATTATTTTCAGTAATAAGATTCTATGGAAAATCAACAGATCCAAAAGATTTAAAAGCATAATAACAAAAGGAGTGGAATTAATTCCGCTCCTTTTGTTAAGTATATTAAATTAAAATATTTTCAATCTAAAACTTTGAATATCTTCATCAGAACTTTCATATTCTTCTTCATCAACAATATTGTATTCCCAATCAAAAAGAGTTAAGAATATTTTTCCTTCTCTGCACTCAGTGAATATTGAAGGTACAGTATCATCTTCATCATCTATGCTCATAGCTTCAACTATAAAAGAATAAGCTTTTGCATCAGTAATATCTGATATATCTTTTAATAATTTTTCTGCTAAATCAAATTCTTCATCACTTTCAAAAGAAAATGGAAATGGGATTGCAATATCTTTAGCTTCATTTCCGTATTCACTAAGCATTTCTTTTAAATCTTCAGCAAAATCAGCATCAAACTCTGAAACTTTCTCTATTAATTTTGTAGTTTTTTCATCATTTAATGAAGTCCATACCATTACTGTTGGGTGAATATGATCACCGTGAAATATACCGTCATTTGCCCCTTCAATAGCAGCTTCATGATAACTTTTGCATTTTGCCATTTTAACACCTCACGTTATTTATAATAATATAAATTATACTTTAAAAATATAACTTTTATGCTATATTTATTTTAAGCTATGAGCATTTTGACCATCCGCATGTTTTACATGAAATACAACCTTCTGTCATTAATAATGAATTTTTACTTAAACATGTAGGGCAGTATGTGTTTCCTTCATTATCAATATAATATCCCTTAACATACTCTAATTTATTTGCATGAACAAATTTTTCAACCTCTTCTTTGCTTAAAGGTTTTCCAACATGAAATATTTCTACTTCATTTTCTTTCCACAATGATTCGAAATCATCAAGAGCGCTTTTTATTTCTTTAGATATACCTTTACAGTATGTACCTTTTACCTTAGATAATTGTTCTAGTATTTCATCTACAGAAACTCCTGATCTTAGTGCTATTGAAGATAATCTGCCAATTATTTCAGCAGTTTCAGTTCCATCTGAAAGGAAGATTTCTATAGCTTCACCATTATCGTCAAATGATACTGTAATATAAACTGTACCTTCTTGAGTTTTGAATTTTCTTGTTACACTCTTTAGTGTCTCTTTTCGCGGACGAGCTCTTAATTTATGTTTTTCATCTAAAACGAAGAAAGTAACTTTTTTATCCTCTTTTTTTTCTGCTTTTGTTAAAACTTGTGTTTCTAAAGACCCATCTCTATATATTGTTATCCCTTTTAAATTTAATTCCATTGCCTTTTTATAAATATCTTTTATTTCTTTAACTGTAGCTTCTTTTGGCAAATTAATAGTTTTTGAACACGATGCATCTAAATAGCTTTGAATAACATTTTGTGCTAAAAGATGATCCATTCCAGAAATATCCATAGCAGTTACAAAAATTTTTTTAAATTCTTCAGGAATTCCTTCAATATTTTGAATTGATCCTTTTTCAATTATTTCAGCTTCTAATTCACTATTTAATAAACCATCTAATTTATCTCTTAAAATTTTGTTCATATATGGCAATGGAACTCTGTTTCCTTCCTTATCGGTCATATATCTAATATATGCAAGCATAAAATTTGGCTCTATTCCGCTAGAAGTATCTGCAATATTTGAAATGGATCCTGTTGGAGCAACTGTATTAACTTGGACATTTCTTTTATATTTTTTTGCTTCCCCATAAAAATGTTCTTTGATAAGATCATTCCAAACTTTTATATTTTCTGAATAATTATCATCCAACATAGGAAAAGGAATAAATCCTGATTTATACTTAGATTTTTCAAAGAGAGGGAAATTTCCTCTTTCTTTTGCGAGTTCTGTACTAGCAAGATGAGAATAGTACGCAAATTGAGCCATCGTTTCAGCCATAAATTTTCGGCCATTATCGGAATTATATGGTAATTCTTTTTTATATAATGCATCTGCAAGTCCCATAATGCCTAGTCCTATAAATCTTTGTTCTTTTGAAACTTTATCAATTTGTTCAAGTGGATATACATTTATATCAATAACATCATCAAGGAATCTTGTTGTCCAATAAATTAACTCTTTTAATAAGTTATTTTTTTCATCATTGGGATTTCCAAGGTCAATAAAATCAATAATTTTAGCTATATCAATTGAGCCCAAATTACAACTCCCATATGGCGGCAAAGGTTCCTCTCCACAGGGATTAGTAGCACTTACAGGTGTAATATCTCCTAAAGCGTAGTATTTATTATGTCTTCCAAGAAAAAGCATTCCAGGATCTCCTGATTTCCATGCATTATTAGCAATTAAATCGAACAACTCTTTAGCTTTTATTGTTTTTTTAATATTTGAATTTGGATGAGATAATTCTAATTCCTCGTCATTTTCAAGCTTTTTAAGAAATTCTTCAGGATTATCAAAATTAATAGATATATTAAAATAATTTAGGACAGATTTTCCATCATTATTCTTTTTTGAATTAATAAAGTCTATTACGTCAGGATGGTCGTATCTCATTACAGCCATTTGAGCACCACGTCTCGCACCGCCTTGTTCAATTGTGGAAGCTGTTGTGTTAAAAACATGCATAAAACTTATTGGTCCAGATGATTTTCCACCTGTACCAGCAATAGAGCTATCTTTCGGTCTTAATTCAGAAAAATCATAACCCACTCCGCCACCGTATTTTTGTATTAATGCAGCATCTTTTACAGCATCAAAAATTCCTTCCATAGAATCTTCAAGAGGTACAACAAAACATGCTGATAGCATATTATGACGGGATCTAGAATTATATATATTTTTATAATCTTCTAATGTCATTTCTTCGATGGTTTTTTTAAAAATACTTTGAGGCAAAGTTTTTCCAGCGTTGAATAAGGTTGGGCTATTTGGTAAAAAAACACGGCTTTTTAAAAGTTTATAATACTTTTTTTCTACTTCATGTATCTTTTCAATATCATCTATATATAATATTTCTGCGCTAGCAATATATCTTGACACTCTTTTTGAAATATCATCCCAATTATATTCAAGATAATTTCCTTTTCCATCTTTTAATAAATATCTATCTCTTAAAATTCTTTCTGCATTTTCTGATAAATTTATATCAGAAAAAAAATCTAAAAATTCCTCAATATTATATATTTTTTCCACAAACCATACCCCCTCATAAAAATTTTTTCATTACCATTATACCACAATATGTTGTGGTGTAATAAAATATTTACACTACAATTTGTGAATTTTTTAGATAATAAACGGATTATTATTTTTCATGAATCTTATAATAAAGGGTTAAAATTTATCTTAAATTTTTTGAATTAATATAATATTAATAAAATTAAGATAAATATAAAATAAAAAAACCGGCGATAATTTTCGCCGGTTTTTTATTAATGGTTTGATAATCAAAATTAATTGAAATATTCTCTTACTGCAAATGATGCTGCTATGGCTCCGTCTGCAGCTGCAGTTATGATCTGTCTTAATTCTTTTTGTATTACATCTCCTGCTGCAAAAACTCCTTTAACATTTGTTTCTTTGTGTTCATCAGTAATTATATAACCATATTTATCTAATTCTATTTTACCTTCAAATAATTTAGTAACAGGTAATAATCCAACGAAAATAAATACTCCATCAACATCGAAGTTTGTTATTTCTCCTGTTTCTTTATTTTCAAGTACTAATTGATTTACTTTTTTATCACCTTTTATTTCCTTAACTGTTGAATTCCATATGAATTTTATATTTTCTGTGTTAAAAGCTTTATCTTGATATATTTTATCTGCTCTTAATTTGTCTCTTCTATGTATAATATAAACTTCTTTTGCTATTTTTGAAAGGTATAAAGCTTCTTCAACAGCAGTATTTCCTCCACCGATTACAGCAACCTTTTGATTTTTAAAGAAATGACCATCACAGGTTGCACAGTAAGAAACACCTTTACCTGCAAAATCTTTTTCGCCAGGAACACCTAATTGTTTAGGAGTAGCACCAGTTGCAATAACTACAGTTTTTGTTTTTACAATATTTCCATCATCTAATGAAATAATTTTTTCATCTTTTGAAAAATCAACATTTATTACTTCACCATAGTGAAATTCAACGCCAAAATTTTTTGCGTGTTCTCCTAATTTTTCTGCTAATTCTTCTCCAGTAATAGAAGTAAATCCAGGATAATTTTCAACGTACTCTGTTAGATTTACTTGACCACCATCTAAATCTTTTTCAATGATTAATGGTTTAATTCCTCCTTGTACAGCATATATTCCAGCTGCAACACCTGCGGGACCTCCACCAATAATAACCATATCATAATATTCGTTTAAATTGTTTTTACTTTTAGATGTTCCTAAATCAAAGAACATTTATTATCCCTCCACAGCTTTTAATACTTCTTCAACAAAGTTTGGTTCAGGGTATGCACCAATAAATTCACCTTTAACAACCCATTCTCCGTTTTCAAATACTTCAATAACTGTGTGTGGCACTGAGCTTACGTTATGTTTCATTGAGATTTCGTAAAATTCATTAGCTTCTACCATTTCACCATTGATATTTTCATTAATCATTGCTGCTTGATGAGCTGATAAAACTGCTCTTGGGCAGTACAGACATGTTGGAGTAACAAAAACTCTTAATCTCATTTTTTTATTTATATCTTTTAATTTGTTAACTGTATCTTCTGATAATTCTACCTCACCATTTTTAGATAATAAAATTAAATCTTGTAGTAATGTACTGAATTCATGACCTGATGGTATTCCATAAAATCTTACTCCTAAATCAGAACCATTTGAAGCTAAAATTACTGTAGCTGGAGCTAATGTTTTATCAATATTATATTCTTCAGCAATTGGTGAATCAATATGATGTACGTCTAAATCAACATTTTCCACACCATCTTTTAATTCTGTATATAATTGTTTTGTTACATCACAGTATTCACAATTTTCTTTTTCAAATAAAATGATTCTTACTCTACCTTTCATTTCTGCTAATAAGTCTCTAACTTGTTCTAACGTTTTTTCATCTAATAATTTTTCCACAAAAAACACCTCCGAATGTTATATATTTTCTTTTGCTTTTATAATAAAATTTTTAAATACTTCAATCTGAATTTCCATTTCTTCAATAAAACTTTTCATTCTTTCTTTTCCTTTTTTTGTTATTTTATATATTTTTCTTGGCGGACTAGATGTAGTATCCCAATCAAATTCAATCTCATTTTTCTTTTCTAAATCTGATAATGCTCGATAAACTCTCCCTTTTTGTCCTATTCCTTCAGGGATAGTTACTCCCATTTCGCATAATCTATTGGACAATTCATATCCATAGCTAGGCTTTTCAGCAATTAAAATAAGAAGCAAATCACATATTAGCTTTCCGCTTTTATTAAATACTTTACATTTATTTACTTCTTTCATATTTTTCCTCCAAATTACAACCAAAAAAGTCATATTTTTCTTTCACACACATATTATATACAAAATGTATATATTTGTCAATAAGAAAAGATAACAATAATGTATGTGTTGTATTTAAAAAAAGTTACAAAAAAACTAAGTCGCATTGTGTGCGGTTTTAGTCTGCAAAGGAATTGTATATATTTTTAATTTCTAAAGAATAAGTTTTGAAAATTTCTAAAATTTTTGGATTAAAATCATCTGGGGATGTTCTATTATCTCCGCTTAATATTATTTTCATTGAAAGATCATGGGATAATGCTTCTTTATATGGTCTTTTTGATCTAAGTGCATCATATACGTCGACAATAGAAACAATTTGAGCTTCAATGGGGATCATATCACCTGAAATATTAAAAGGATATCCACCACCATTATATTTTTCATGATGATATAATGCTATTTTTAAAGCAGTGTCAAAATATTGATCATTACCCAATAAACGTTTGGCATAAATAGTATGTTTTTTCATTATTTCAAATTCTTCTTCAGTTAATCTAGTTTTTTTGTTTAATATTTCTAAGGGGATAAAAATTTTTCCAATATCGTGTAAGGGAGCAAACTCATGTATTTCTAAAATTTTTTCATTTGGTAATTTTAATTTTTTAGCAATAAAAGATGCTAATTCTCCTACTCTATATATATGTTGTCCGGTTACATCATCATGTGCTTCAGCAACCAAAGCCAATTTATTTGCAAAGTTTAAATAGGCATTTTTTACTTGATCAATGTTTAACTTTGTGGATAATGTTGTCTTAGCAATATTAATAAAAGCCTTGAAAATTAATTTATCAGATTCGTTAAAGTTTTTTTTACTTTTTTCAGAAGTTTCAAGAGCAAAACTTAATAATTTATCTTTGCTTATTTTTGCTGTAGCAATCATTATTTCATTGGGGATTTTTATAGCATTTGAAAAATTCGATTTTAAATTTTTATCATCAAAAACCCTTTCATTAAATTGTTCTAATTCTTCTTTTTTAAATATTTTTATTTTTTCACCAGTTTGTATCATATATTTACTCTTAAGAGGGAGATTTTTTAAAATATTAATATTATGTCCTACAGTAGAAATAAATTTCCATCTATCACTTTCAGAAATTGAAATACTTCCATATTCAGCATTTTCAGAAAGTTCAATAGCAAATTTTAATAAATAATCAAAATATTCATTTAAATCAATATCGCTATTTCCAAGATAATTAATGATATTAATTATTTTAAATAGTTTATTATTTAAGGATTCTAATTCAGCATTATTTTTTTCTAATAATTTTTGATGTTTTATGATATCTGTTATATCAACCCATAAAACTAATAAGCCTTTTTCGTTATCAGAAATGGAAATAGATGATTTATAATCTTTAAAATATTTAATCATGTTATTTATATTTAATTCAAATGTATCAATAAAACCTTTTTTATTTGATGATAAAATTTCAATATCTTCTATTATTGAATCTTCCACTAGTTTTTTATTTTTTTCATTAAATAAATCAAATAATGATTTCCCCATAATTTCTTCTTTTTTAAAACCAAGAAGTTTTGAAAAAGCATTATTAGCAAAAATAATTTCCTGTTTGATATTTTTAATATATATAGGATTAGGAGAAAGATTTACTATTTCTTCTATTAATTTTTTTGATTTATTCAATTCATCGATTTTTCCTTCTAAATTATTAAGTGCTTCTTTTAAAAGTTCTGTTCTTTTATCAACTTCTTTTTTTAATAGTTTTGAATATAAATAAAGCAACATTAAAATTACAATAACACTAATGATTCCGAGAAAAATAGTATATTTAAGCCAATTTGGTACTTTTTCTCTTATAACGGGTTCAAAATACTTATCAAATTTTTTATAATAATATGAGTTTTTATTCTCTTTTAATTTTTTAATATCTTTATCAAATAAGTTAAATAAAGATTTTAAATTATCATCCTTTCTATACATAATATAACCACCAATAGGCTTAAAAATAATAGAAGTTTTATTAACAGAGTAATATTTTTCTCTATCAAGTCCAAAAAAACGTGGTACAACTCCTGCGTCAATTTCTTTTTTATCTAATTTTTTAAAAATATCATCATATGTATCTAATTCAATAAAATCAGCATTTATTTTAAAGCTTTTTAATATATCTTTTATTCCATTACTCCCTGCATAAAAAACATCGGTTTTCATTACACCTATTTTTTTATCTTTTAAATCTAATATAGATTTAAGGGATAAATTTTTTCTTGTATATATAACAGCCCATTCAAAAAATATAGGTTCATTATTAAAATAAAAACTATTAGCTCTTTCTTTAGTATAAGCTAAAGGAGCTATAGCATCGATTTTATTATTTTTTAATTTTTTAATTAAATTTTCTTGTGTATCAATTATAATATTTAACTGGATGCTGTTGTTTTTAGCAATATAATTTAGAATATCATTTAGAAAACCATTTTTTTCGTCAATAACAATAGGTTCAGCTTTATACAATCCTATGGTTATGGGAAAAGAAATTATATTTATTATTAAAAATAAAATAAAAAATATTTTTTTCATGTTAAAATCACCTTACTATTATGTTGTGTTAGAACTATATCATTTTTTGGTAAAATAATAAGTATTAACTTGTTAAGTTAATATATAATTTTATTTTTTCCTTTGTTTTTAGCAATATATGTCTTCTTATCTGCTGCTTTTACAAGTTGTGATATTGATGTTTTAGAACTATCTTCTATGCCAACACTAAATTTGATATTTGCTTTTGTTAAATTCTTTTTTAGTCTTTTAATAATTTTATTAGCATTAAATTTGTTTATGTTTTCAAAAATAATAACAAATTCATCTCCACCATATCTATAGGCTCTATCATTACTTCTTATAGAAGTTTTCAAGATATTAGAAAATTCTTGTAATATTAAATCTCCTTTTAAATGTCCATATTCATCATTAATCTGTTTAAAATTATCAAGATCAATAAAAGCTAGGGAAATTAAGGTTTTATTTTTCTCGTATTCGTCTAAATCTTTTTTTAATTTAGATGAATTGTATAATTTAGTTAAATAATCAGTTTCGCTTAATTTTCTAATTTCCTTAAAGTTTTCTCCATGAATAATAATCATAGAAAGTATTTTTGCTAAAGAAGATAATATTAACATGTCTTCATTTGTTGGACGTAACCCATCTTTTGGACTATCACAAGAGATATAACCTATAATTTTATCATTCTTATCTTTTAATGTTAATGCTAATAAATCATTTTTATCCCAAATATAATCTTTATTATGTACAATTTGAGTATTTATATTTTGTTCTGGAATAAAATAATAATTTTTATCTAATCTTTCCGTTACATTTGGTATAAAATATACATCACCATATCTATATTCATTCTTAAAAACATCTGATATAATTTCAGAAGCTTTAACCTTTCTTTTTTTAAAACTTTCAAACTCTTTTTTAGAAAATCCTGCATAAGCAACTCTTTTTATTAAGTCATTTTCATAATCTATTTCAGAAATTAACACATAATTATAACCTAATTTTTCATTAAGAAATTGTGCAGTATCATTTAAAATTTTATATTTAGAAGCTTTTATAGAATATGAATATAATAGGTTTGAAAATTCAAGCATAATCTCATTGAATTTTTTTAATCGTTTATTTTTGATAGCTTCTTCTTCTTTTTCATATAAATATTTATTTAAAAAGAAATAAATTCCTAGAAATAACAAGTTTTGAAACAAAAAATAATATTTCGCTATATTATTTTGACTGAGTAAATATAGATATATGCTTGGTAAAGAAGCAATAAAAAATATATATTCAACTAAAAACATTAATATATTAAATTTTCCAATATCAGAGAGAATAGAATTAATAACTTTTGAGAGTGTTACGAATAAAAATAAATCAATATATAAATTAAAATGTAAAGTATTTATAATAAAATATGATCCATAGTACATAATAAAATATACATAAAGTTTTCTAAGTCTTTGTAAAAAAGTCAGTTTTTCTAATCTAAAAAAGGTTAGAATTGATGCCAAAAACATGTATTGTGGGCCGTATAAATATGCGACCAAAAAACCAGGAAGATTAGAAACAAGACGTGTTTTATTTTTCCATTTTACATCTATATTGTCTGAAATGAAAGTTATTAAAAGGACTATAATAGCATTTTTTAGATTAAAATCCCATTTTATTGGAAATACGAAAATAAGCAATAAAGCTATAATGCCATTAATGGTCAGATTTTCAAAATAATTCTTTTTAAACACCTTGGTCCCCCCATATTCATTTTTTTATTATTTCATCATCAAGTGCTTCTTCGATTTCATCAAAGCCAAATAATCGACTTTTTATTTTTAAGTCTTCGATATTTAGCATATTAATGATATTTTTAGCTAATAAGAATTCAAATGGTAACCATGTAACATGTCCTGAGGGGATAATATAATGTTTGGAGCCTTTGAATTCTTTGGCTAACATCTTTCTGCTTTTTCGTGACAAGGTTCTATCAAATAGAGCTTCTACAAAAGTAACCTTTTTAGGATTTATTAAATGTGCATATGATAAAGGATCTATTTTAAATAATGGATGTACAATTTCAGATTCAATTAAATCATTTAAAGACATATTTTTTACAATATTTAATTGTTTATGATAAATATCAAATATTTTTTTAGGATTATGTAAATCAAAATCATCTTTAAATCCTTTTTCAATTAGTCTTTTTACAAATTTTGTAGCAGGTGAATTGTATAATATTTCTGGCAAATGACCACCTGTTGTCATTAATAGAAAATGTTTTAATTGAGGGTTTAATGCTTCAACAATTGTTCCCACCATTCCTCCTAAGCAATATCCAATTAAAATATTTTCTTTTTTCCATAATCCTTCTTGTTTTAAAAAATCTAATGTTGTTAAAGTATCAATAACACCGTGTTCCCAAAATTTATACATAATCTTCAAATCAGGCCATAAGTAATTTCTTCCACTAACTGAATTTTTATCAACCCTGGTATAATTTCCAGGTAGTATAAGTATAGAAGTGTTTATTCCGACACTTGCAAGCCTTCTTGCAAGCCATATCATATATTTAATATTAGCACTACCCAAACCGTGTAAAATTAATGCAGAAGCATAAGTCTTGTCTTTGGGAATAAAATTATATAGTTCGACGGTTTCTGTTCCTTCTGCGGGTTTTCTATATAAAGTTTTAAAGCGTATATAATTGCATCTATAATGTTTTCCTTTAAAAATAAATCCAGAAATAAAATCAATATTTTTTTTCTCGTATGAAAAATCAATTTTCATTTTTCATCAAACTCCTTATAAATTTAACAGTTTCATGTAATATTCTTATAGTCTGAATATCTCTATTCTCAAATTCAAAAGCATGATCACCATTTTTATGAACAAGAATTTTAGTTTGAACCCCTTTTTCCCTTAATTTTTTTAATAATTCAACAGATGATGAAAATGGAACGGTTTTATCTTTTTTTCCGTGTACTAATAAAATTGGTTTCATATTTTTATTTATCCAGAATATTGGAGAGTAATATAGATACTTTCCATCTTTTGTAGGGGTTGGCAAATCTTTTAATGTCGTTGCAGTAGCTATTTTGGCAAAAACGGATTTAACATCTTTATCAAATAAATGTTTTAAATTTGACGGAGTATAATAGGCAACTACACCTTGTATTCCTGAAATATTTTTTTCATTCTTTACAAAAGTATTATAAGCATAGTATAATAATGAAAGATGCCCGCCTGCTGATAGTCCCATCAATACAATTTTATTTTTATCTAAAGAAAGGTTATAGGCTTTTTCTTTAATAAAATTTAAGGCATCAGTATAATCGGATAAAATATCATCCATAGTGTGGGAAATGCCTAATCTGTAATCAATCGAGACAACGGCAAATCCTTTTGAAGCTAAGAATTTACACCATGAAACATTGTTTTTTTGATTTCTAAAACCAGATACCCATCCACCACCATGTGTGAAAAAAACAATAGGATGAATACCTTTTTCTTTTGGATAATAAATATCCAATTTTAAATCACGATTATTGACTTTTTTATATGTGTACGTATATGGACCATCAAAATTTTCTGCATCTATAGGAAGTTTTCTATTTAATAAATTTAGAATATATAATATAAACCACAAAACAAAGCCATATATTAAAACTATACCACCCCATATAAATGAAAGGGTTAAAATTAAAATGGTATAGATTCTTTTTAATATATTTTTGTCCAAAATAATCACCTAACTATATTATAATATTTTTAATTATACCACATTAATACCATGTCCAAAAAGTACAACCACTCAAACCTTAATTGGTAATCTTCGAAAATAGTATATTTTCGTAATTGTTTTTACACAGATCGTATCAGATTCACATCTATGCTCGGCTTCATATGCTATTTTTTCAGACAATGTTCTAGTTTTTGTTTACCTTACTTAGATATGGTATACATTAATATTATACAAAATTTTATAATAATTTATAATAGATTTTTTAAATAAATTTGTATAAAAGGAGTAGAATATATGAGTTTTGGGAAAATATTAAAAATAATAGAAGAAAAAGATTTTATAGAACACAATAAAAAAATTAGAAGAGAGGTATTGAAAGTTAACAAATGGTTATTAAAACCTAGAACATTGAATAAAAGAAAAATGTTATCTATTTTTAGGTTTTTAAGTAAAAATGCTGAAAGAAAAATCTTAAGTAAGCATTTAAATGATTTACAATTTTTGCTTATTCATATTGTTGAAAAACCAAAAGAAAATAGAATAAAAGATTTAAAAAAATATTATAATTTACTGGAAGAAGATGTTCAAATGATAACATTTTTAATGTATCCAGATAAATTTCCTCCAGGTGGATATGAAAGCAAATTGAAAAAATATGGAATAGAATTATATTCACCAAAAGTTATATTTAAAAAATTACCATTTAAAGATTATATAGATTTATATGCTTTAATAACATATGTACCTCTTGATGAGAAAAATCCTTTTATACAAAACCTTCTTGACGAAATACTAAAAATAGATCCACTAGAAGATAAAAAATCTTATTTCAAAAAGGTTATAGACATATATAAAAATTTAAATGATTTTGAAAGACATATATTAAATATACAATTAAAGAATTTTTCATATTATCATTATAAATTATTTAATACTGATTTTGTAAAAGGACTTGTAATTGATGGAAGTAATGTTGTTAGATATCAGAATATTAATTCTTTACAATTTTTAATTGAAATACTTGATAATATGTTTTTGGGGAAAGTTTCTTTTTTTCCTATACATATAGTATTTGATAATAATATTAAATATTTTTTAAATGAAGAGGATAGAAAAGTTTTGTCTTTGTTATCAGATAAAAAAAGAGTATATTTTAATTCTCCTGCTGATGAATTAATTGTTTATATATCCAATAAATACGATTACTATATATTATCTAATGATAATTTTAAAGAATACAAAGTAAATGAGAATAAACTCTTAAAAATAGAAGATTTCAAATTTGACAATTAATTAATCACATGATATATTAATTATGTAAAAATAATTTATTGTGAAAGGAGAAAAATATGAAAAAAGTTTATGAAAGGTTTATAGAATATACAAAGTTTTATACTACATCAAATGAGGAATCAAAATCTTGTCCCTCTACACCAGAGCAATTAATTCTTGCAAAGTATTTAAAAGAGGAATTAGAAAGTATTGGAATGAAAGATGTTGAATTAGATGAAAATGGTTATGTGTATGCAACACTTCCTTCGAATACAAATAAAGAAATTCCAATAATAGGTTTTATAGCTCATATGGACACTTCTCCTGCATTAACAGGGAAAAATGTAAATGCAAAAATAATAAAATATGAGGGTGGAGATATAATCTTAAATGAAGAAAAAAATATAATCTTGAGTTCAAAAGAATTTCCTACATTAAATAATTATATAGGTCAAGAAATAATAGTTACTGATGGTAATACATTATTGGGAGCTGATGATAAGGCAGGGATAGCAGAAATAGTAACAGCAATGGAATATTTAATTGAACATCCGGAAATTGAGCATGGAACAATAAAAGTTGGATTTACACCAGATGAAGAAATAGGAAGAGGGGCTGATAGGTTTAATGTAGAAAAATTTGGAGCGGATTTTGCATATACTGTAGATGGGGGAGAAATCGGAGAACTAGAAGCAGAAAATTTTAACGCTGCAACAGCAACATATACGGTTCATGGAAAAAGTATTCATCCAGGAACTGCAAAGGATAAAATGATAAATGCAGCATTAATTGCTTCAGAATTAGCGATGATGTTTCCAGAAGCACAAACACCACAACATACTGAAAAATACGAAGGTTTTTTTCATGTGGTTCATATTTCCGGTGATTGTGATAGTGCGAAGTTAGTGATGATTGTAAGAGATCATGATAAAACTTTATTTGAAAATAAAAAATGGTTATGTGAGAAAAATGTTGAGTTATTAAACAGAAAATATGGTGAAGGAACAGTAGAATTAGAATTAAAGGATAGTTATTATAATATGAAAGAAAAGGTGCCTTTTGAGATTGTTGAAATTGCGAAAAAAGCAATGGAAAATGTTGGGGTTAAACCTATTATTAAGCCTATTAGGGGCGGAACAGATGGAGCAAGATTATCTTATATGGGATTACCATGTCCGAATATCTTTACAGGTGGCCATAATTTTCATGGAAGATATGAATATATACCAATACCTTCTATGGAAAAAGCTGTAGAAACAATTATAGAAATAATTAAAATTGTAGCAAAAAAATGAGAATGGTTGTCCATTCTCATTTTTTAATTATTTTCCAATTATTTTTTTTAGCTATTCTTTTTAATCTAAAATCTGGCGACACACAAACAGGATTGCCAACTATTTTTAATAAAGGTAAATCGGAGATGGAATCGCTATAAAAATATGCTTCTTTTAAGTCAAAATTATTTTCTTCGCATAATTTTTTTGCTTCTATAACTTTGTTTTCTTCATACATATAAGTTCCCATTTCTCCAGTTATAATCCCATTTTTTATTATTGTTTTAGTGCAAATAGCATCATCAAATTTTAAATATTCAGCAACTGGATTAACTATAGAATCTGGAGAAGCGGATATAATTACGAGATAAGCATTATTATTTCTATGATATTCAATTTCTTTTTTCATACTTTCTCTTATATGATATTTGCCATCTTCTTCAAACCATTGTTTTGCAAAACCAAAAGCTTCTTCAGCACTTTGACCTGCATATTGTGCTGCAGTTTCACGCATCATTTTTTCCATATCTTTTATTTCAAAGCCAAGTTTATAAAATAATGTAAATAAACCCATTCTATAATATTTCCACCAAGAGAATTTACCATGTTTTATTTCATATTTATAATAAAGTTGTGGACTGTATTTATCTAATAAAGTTCTATCTAAATCAAAAAAAGCTACATATTTCTTCATAATTACCTCCTATACGAAATATATAGCTTTATTATATCATATTTTGTATCTAATAACAATTAAATTTATCATATTAATGTCTTTCAATAGTGTTTAAAAAAACAAAAATCCCCTTCAATTTTTATGTGAAGGGGGGAAATATGAGCTAATTTTCTTTATTTCTTATAATACTCTTTTATTGATTTTACAATATATTCTTGTTCATTTAAAGTTAATTCCGGGAATATAGGAAGTGCTAAAGTTGTTCTTGTAGCTGTCTCTGTTATTGGAAAATCGCCTTCCTTATATCCAAGATATTCAAAACATTTTTGTTGATGCAATCCTTTAGGATAATAAATGGATGTTCCTATGCCTTTTTCAGTTAAAAATGTTCTTAATTCGTCTCTATTACCTTTTTTTAGAGTAATTACATATTGATGATATACATGTGATTTGTCTTCAAAAACTTCTGGATAGTCAATGAAATCTACTAAATTGAACTTTTTAAAAAGCTTATCATAATTTTTTGCAATATTAATTCTCTTTTCTATATATTCATCAAGATATTTTAACTTTATTCTTAGTATTGCAGCTTGTACTTCATCTAATCTTGAATTAAAACCAACTTCATCATGATAATATCTTTTTGAAGCACCATGAACTCTTAATTTTTTAATTCTATCAGCAAGAGATTCATTATTTGTAAATACCATTCCGCCATCGCCATATCCTCCAAGATTTTTTGTTGGGAAAAATGATGTAATACTTAAATCACCTATTGAAAATCCTTTTTTGTCTTTCCACTTTGAACCTATTGATTGTGCTCCATCTTCAATAATATAAACTCCATATTTTTCTTTAAAGTATTGTAATCTATCTAAATCTATAGTTTTTCCAAATAAGTGGACAGGAATTATGGCTTTTATTTTATCTTTTTCAGGATGTGTTTTAAGTATTTTTTCAACTTGATCTAGGTTCATATTGTAATATTTTTTTTCAATATCAACAAATATAGGAGTTGCACCATTTCTTGTTATGCAACTAGCTGTTGCAAAAAAAGTATATGGAGTTGTAATTACATAATCACCATTTTTTATATCTAAAGCTTTAACAGATAATACCAAGGCATCAGAACCATTAGCAACACCTATTGCGTACTTTGTACCAACGTATTGGGCTAATTCTTCTTCCAATGATTTTACATTATGGCCTAAAATAACTTTACCGTTACTAAAAATTTCATCTAAAGAATTTAAAACTTCTTTCCTTATGTTTTGATACTGTCTCGTTAAATCAAATAAAGGTACTTTCATTTTAATTCCCCTTTCTCTAAAGATACATTTCCATTTTCATCAATGTTAAATATATAAATGTTTGAAAGATCGTATTCCATTGCATTTTTTAAAATATTTTCTGAATGCCTAAAAGAAGCTATAATAATCATATCATAATTTAAATTTTTAATCTCTTTTGGTGAATAAATATTTATTCCGTGAAGCTTATCACCTTGTTTTGAAATTGAATCATCTATAAAGCCAATGACATTTATACTTTCGCTATTTAAAACTTTTAAAACAATACTTCCGACAACTCCAGCACCATATAATAAAATATTTTTATATCCCATATTTTCTATTCTATTTAAAACTTTATTAAATGATTTTTTTGTTTCAGAGTATATCTTTGATACCTCATTAATAAAAGATACAGTTAAAAATTGTAATCTTTTTTTTCCATTTTTAGTTATTTCATAATTCATATTTCTCCTATTTTCACCTGTTTTGATAATATAATTTTTATCTTCAAAATCCTTTAAATATCTGTTAACCATTGATGGAACAATCCCCACACTTCTCGCTATTGTTTCTTGAGATACTTTTTCATTTTGTGAAATTATCTGTAATATCATTAATTCTCTAAAATTTGGTGAAGGATTAAAAAAAGTATAATCTTCAAAATCAAACATTTCATCACCTCTTTTCATTCACTGAGTGAATTATAACATGATATTCTTTCAAAGTCAATAAAATTTAATAATCTATGTGTAATAAGGATATTTTCTATAAATTTAAAGTATAATATATAAAAATCTTAACATTTTTTTCAACAAAAATACTTGACATATATATGTATAAAATATATAATAAAAATGGATATATATAAAAAACATATAGGAGGTGAGTGACATGGCATATTATGAAGATGATTATGGATATGGAAGAAATTATGGAAGAGGTTTTGGATCGGGCAGAGGATATGGAATGGGAAGAGGAATGGGTCGTGGATACGGAAGAGGTTTTGGACGCGGTTATGGAAGAGGATTTGGTTATGATAATTATGAAGATTATTATAGACCAAGTATAGAAGACGAAAAAGCTATGTTGATGGATTATAAAAGATATCTTGAAGAAGAAATACGTTTTGTTGAAGAAAGATTAAGAGACATTGATAAACATCTTCAAGGAGGTGAAAGATGATGCCAGGATTTGATGGAACAGGACCAATGGGAACAGGCCCAGTAGGAAGAAGAATGGGACCATGTTCAAATTCAGGCTATATTAATCCAGTTTCACCTAGATATGGTTTAGCTAGAGGTAACATGTTCTATGGATTTAGAAGTGGTTATGGAAGAGGATTTGGTATGGGAAGAAAATTAGGCATGGGTTATGGAAGAGGATTTGGTATTGGTTATGGTAGAGGACGCGGCAGAGGCTGGTGGTAAATAGAAAATTAAGGGTTGGGAAAACCAACCCTTTTTTAAAAAAATGGATATATTATTTTTGTATATATAGTGGTATAATATATATAAAGATATTAGATAGGAGGAAATGGTGTGAAAATAACAATATTAAGTGGAAAAGGCGGTACAGGGAAAACTACTGTTTCCACCAACTTAGCATATACATTATCAAAAATATATAATGTTCAGTTATTAGATGTTGATGTTGAAGAACCAAATGATCACTTATTTTTTGATATAAAATTTAATAAAGAGGAAAGCGTAGATATATTACTACCTGTTGTAGATAATGATGCATGTATAAGATGTGGAGAATGTGCAAAAGCATGTCAGTTTGGTGCAATTTCTGTTTTTCCAACAGGAACAATGGTATTTGAAAGTTTGTGTCATGGTTGTGGGGCATGTGCAATGGTTTGTCCTGTAGATGCAATTAAGGAGGAACCAAAAAGTATTGGTAAGATAAAATTAGGTGAAATAAATGAAAATTTAAAATTTGGAATGGGTCTTTTAAATATAGGAGAACCATCAGGTGTAAGAATTATAAGACAATTAAAAAAACATATAGATAAATCGGCAGATGTTGTATTAATTGACTCACAACCAGGTACGTCATGTCCTGTAGTAGAAAGCTTGAGAAATACTGATTTTGCTATTTTAGTAACAGAACCAACAACATTTGGGCTACATGATTTAGCGCTTGCTGTAGATTTAGTAAAAGAAATGGAAATACCTGCAGGTATAGTTGTAAATAGAGATACAGGTAAGACAAATATGATAGATGAATACGCAGAAAAGGCTAATATTCCTATTTTATTAAAAATCCCTTTTGACAGAAATATAGCAAAATTATATTCCGAAGGAAAAATATTCTCTCAATATATGCCAGAATGGGAAGAAAACTTTAGAAAAGCTTTTGAAGCAATAAAGGGGATGATTATATGAAACAATTAGCTATAGTAAGCGGAAAAGGTGGAACTGGTAAAACTACACTGAGTTCCTCATTTGGAGAATTATTGAATAATGCAGTTCTTGCAGATTGCGATGTTGATGCTGCCAATTTAAACTTAATGTTTAATGGTGAATTAAAGGAAAAACATGATTATTATGGTGGAAAGAAAGCAATAATAGATCAGAATAAATGTGATAAATGTGGAATTTGTAAGAATGTATGTAGATTCGAAGCTATAACATTTGAAAATGGAATATATGATGTAGATCCATATGCATGTGAAGGATGTAATGCATGTGTTATAGCATGTCCTCAAGATGCTATTAGACTTGAAACAGCATTATCTGGAGAATATTATTATTCAAGCGTAAATGGAGAAAAGGATATAGTTCATGCAAATTTGAATCCAGGTGAAGAAACATCAGGTGGATTAGTTGCTGAAGTTAGAAAATTAGCAATGGAAAAGGCTAAAGAAAAAGGTAAAGATATAGTTTTAATTGATGGAGCACCTGGAATTGGATGTCCTGCAACTTCGTCTATTACAGCAACAGATTATGTTGTTATAGTAACAGAGCCCACATCTTCAGGATTGCATGATTTAAAAAGAATTATTGAAACAGTTAGACATTTTAGAAGAGATTTTGGTGTAGTTATTAATAAATATGATTTAAATCCTGTTGTAAGTAAAGAAATAATTAATTATTGTATAAGTGATGAAATAGAGGTTTTGGGCGAAATTCCTTTTGATGAGACAGTAGAAAAATCTAATTTAGAAATAAATCCTGTTGTTAATTATGAAAATAGTCCAGCTGCTGAATCAATTAAGGAAATTTTTGATAAGGTAATGAAAAAATTAAAATAAATTATGGAGGTGTTATTATGAAATTAGCAATACCATCACAAGGAAAAACTTTAGATTCATTAAGCAATGATAGATTTGCAAGAGCAGAACTTTTTGTAATTTATGATTTAACTAAAGGTGAAATTGCAGAAATTATTGAAAACACAGCAAATGATGCGCATGGAATGGGGCCAAAAGTATCACAAATGTTGGCTGAAAAAGGAGTTAATGTATTAATATTAGAAAGTGTTGGGAAAAATGCTTTTGAGGTATTAAAAGCTGCAGGAATAGAAGTGTATTTAACAAAAAAAGATACATTAGCTAATATAATTGAAAATTATAAGAATGGAAAATTAGAAAAAGTAGAAAGCGCAACACATTAAGGAGTGATTAGTGTGAAAATAGCATTTGGAACTAAAGATGGAGTACATTTGAATGATGAACATTTTGGTCATTCAGAAATATATGTAGTATATGAATATGATGGAAATGAATTTAAAAAAGTAGAAGAAATAAAAAATCCATATGCAGAAACACATATGCATGCAAAGGTAGAAGAAATATTGGAATTTTTAGGCCACTGTAAGGTTTGGGTAGGAAATTCTATGGGAAAAGGTTCAATGATAAAATTAGATAAATTGGGATATAAGCCTTTAATTGTAGAAGGGAAAACAGTTGAGGATGCAATGGAAGAAATAAGATATATGCTTGCTGGTGAACTGGAATAGATGATGGCGGAGGTGATAAAATGCCATGGGTAAGAGAAAGTGATTGTATAAAATGTAAAATTTGTATAAATGTATGTCCAGTTGAAGGAGCAATAACTTTAAAAGATGATGGTTATCCATATATAAATAATGACATATGTACAAGATGTGGGTTATGTATGGAAAAATGTCCTAAAAACGCTATAAGACCAAATTTTGAAAATCCTGTTATGCGTGGTATGGGTCGAGGAAGAGGAATGGGCCGAGGACTTGGAAAAGGATTAGGACGAAATAGGGGATTTTAAAAATGAAAAAGGGGTGATTTTTCTTGAAATTTGGAAAATTAGAAACGAAAAATCATATATTCATGGCTCCAGTAAAAACAGCATTAGCTACACCAAAAACAGGATTTATTACAAATGAACAAATAAAATACTATGAAAGAAAAGCAAAAGGTGGAGTTGGGACGATTATTTTAGAACCAATTTCTGTACTCCCATCGGGAAAAGAACATCCTAAACAAACTATGTTGAATACAGATGAGCATATAGAAGGAATGAAAAAATTATCAGATACACTTCATAAACATGGAACAAAATTAATTGTTCATCTTAATCATGCAGGGAGAGCTGCTAATCCTAAAGCATCAGGAGAAGTGTTAGCACCATCACCACTTAAATGTCCATCTACAGGTCAAACGCCAAAGGAATTATCAGAATATGAAATACAAAATATACTTGATGCATTTAAAGAAAATGCGTTAAGAGCTCAAAAAGCTGGAGCAGATGGTATCGAAATTCAATTTGGTCATGGTTATATAGTTCATCAATTTTATTCTAAAAGAATGAATAAAAGAACAGATGAATATGGAAAAGATAGATTCAAATTTGCTAAAGAACTGTTGTCAAAATTAAAAGATATCCAAATTCCTTTATTTTTAAGAATTTCTGGAAATGAGTTTGTGGAAAATGGAATTTCAAATGAAGATTTAAAAACTATATTTGCTCTTGCTGAAGAATTTGGAGTTTCTGCTATTCATGTAGGTTGGGGAAATGTATGTGATTCTGCACCATGGTATTATAATCACATGTCATTACCAACAGATGTAATGGATAAAAAATTAAAAGAAATTAGAGAATTAACTTCATTACCATTAATAGCAGCAGGTAGAATGCATAAGAATGAAAGATATATAAAATTAGTGAATGATAAAGTAATAGATGGAGTTGTATTTGGAAGGCAATTAATTATAGATCCAGATTTTCCAAATAAAATATTATCAAATTCAAATAATTATTTAAGATGCGGAAGTTGTTTGCAAGGATGTCTTGGCAATGTAAAAGCTGGAAAACCAATAGGTTGTATTGCAAATCCAGAATTGCATAAAGAATTTGTTGTTAATATTGAAAATAAAAAGAAAATAGCAATAGTTGGTGCAGGTCCAGCAGGATTATTTGCAGGATTATATTTAAAGAAAAAGGGTTACGATATAACAGTTTTTGAAAAAAATGAATACTTAGGTGGTCAATGGGTATTAGCATATAGATCGCCTGGAAAAATATCAATGAAAGATACATTAGATGATTTAATAAGAGAAGCGGAAAAGGAATTAACTATAAAAATAAATACAGAAGTTACGGTAGAAACGCTTAAAAATAAAAAATTTGATGCAATTATTGTTGCAACAGGAGCAAATCCATTTGTCCCTCCTATTAAAGGTTTGGAAAACTACATTACTGGTTTTGATTTCTTTGAAGGGAAAAAAGCAAATGGTGAGAGGGTATTAATAATTGGTGGAGGTTTAATAGGTTTAGAAGTAGCTGAAGCATTAGTTAAAGAAAATAAAAAAGTTACTGTTGTCGAAGCATTAGATGAAGTTGGAAGAGGAATGGAGATAGTAGCAAGTAAACTATTCCAGAAAAATTATGCTCCAAAAATATCTATTTATACAAAAACTCTGGTAAAGGAAATTAAAGGAAAAGAAGTATTTGTTCAAACAAAAGAAGAAGTAGTATCATTGGGAGAATTTGATGATATTATAGTTACAGCGGGAACAAAGCCCAATAATAAGCTATATGAAGAATTATCAAAAGAATTAGACAATGTGTATTTAATAGGAGATGCTTTAAAAGTTGGACAAATAATAGATGCAACAACAGGTGGTTTTGAATTAGCAATGAAGATATAACGGCAAGGAAAATATTGTTTCAATTTATTATAAAAACTAAAAAGTAAATTACCAATAAAATCCAGGAACCTATGGTATAACAAACCATTGGGACCTGGATTTTTTTTAGATTAAATATTTAAAATTGCTTTTAGCATAATGAAAAGTTGTGTTTTTACACAAAGAGTAAATTCTGAAATTTTACCTATCTAAATTA